>URVO01000153.1 GCA_900551335.1 uncultured Phascolarctobacterium sp. | reverse complement strand
AATTATGCAAGGTCTATGAAGTTAAAATCTTGAAGACCCCAAAACTTGACAAAGAACCGCTCTTTTTTCATGCTTTAAACGTGAAATCTGCGCAAATTTTTTCTGCTCCCTGTCGCATGGTCATAAATTTATAGTATAATAAAGCTTAGCTAGACTTTTAGCCTTGCTTTATTATCTATAAAAGGAGTCTATAGTTAATGCAGAAATTTACTTTATCTAGACAGTTTTTCATGGACGTCTGGTATTTGACGAAAAGCTATTGGCAGTCTGAAGAGAAGAAAAAAGCCTTTTGGCTGCTGACGTGTATAATTGCTCTGACGTTTGGCGTTGTCTTCATGCTGGTACAGCTGAACACTTGGAATAACAGCTTCTACAGTGCTTTGCAGAATTATGATGCTGAGAAGATTTCCTCAGAGCTTATTCATTTTTCCTGGCTGGCAGCAATTTATATTATCCTTGCTGTGTATTCTTATTATTTGCAGCAGACCTTGATTTTGCACTGGCGTCGTTGGCTGACGACACGCTTCATTGACATCTGGCTGCAGAACAAGACGTATTATAATCTGCAGATGTTTGGTAAGGACACGGATAACCCTGACCAGCGTATCAGTGAGGATGTGCGTCAGTTTGTGGAGATGACTCTCGGCTTTGCTATCGGCATTTTAAAGTCGCTCTGTACCTTCATATCTTTCGTCTTTATTCTTTACCAGCTTTCCGGACCGCTGACCTTCAGCTTTATGGGCAAGACCTGGACGATTCATGGCTACATGCTGTGGGCGTCGCTGTTATATTCTATTCTGGGCACCTATATTACGCATGTCGTAGGCCGCAAGCTGGTGAAGCTGAATTTCATTCAGCAGCGCTATGAGGCTGATTTTCGTTTCAGTATGATTCGCCTGCGCGAAAGTGCGGAGAGTGTTGCCTTTTATCGTGGTGAAGCGCAGGAGGGCAAGGTTTTCAAGAATCGTTTTAAGCTGCTGCTGGATAACTTTTGGCAGCTTGTTAATAAACAGAAGCAGCTTGTGTTTCTGAATTCCGGTTATTCGCAGATTGCGATAATTTTTCCGTTTGTGGTAGCGATGAATCGTTATCTAGCTAAGGAGGTTTCACTCGGTGGTCTGATGCAGGTTGCCAGTGCCTTTGGCCGCGTGCAGGATTCGCTTTCGTACTTTGTTGATATGTACAGCAGCATTGCTCAGTGGCAGGCTGTTGTTATGCGTCTTACGTATTTCGGCAGACATATGCATGAGGTCGCAGCAGGCGGAGCAGTTCCATGTGGAGCGCTTTGCTACCTCTGAGGCAGTCAGTGTAGAGCAGATGCAGGTTAACCTGCCTGACGATACAGCGCTTTTGCAGGATATTAACTTCACCCTGCAGCCAGCGCGTAATGTGCTTATCAAGGGCGTGAGCGGTAGCGGCAAGAGTACACTCTTGCGTGCGCTGGCAGGCATCTGGCCCTTTGTTACCGGCAAAATTAACCTGCCTAAGACGGAGGAGCTGATGTTTATTCCGCAAAAGCCCTATATACCGCTTGGCTCTTTGCGTGAAGCATTGCTTTATCCGGGCAAGAAGCCGCTGTCTGATGAGGAGCTTTTGTATCTGCTTGATTTGTGTCAGATTGGATATCTGCGTGATAAGCTTGACCTCGTTGCTGATTGGAGCCATGTGCTTTCCGTGGGGGAACAGCAGCGTCTGGCGTTCGTGCGTGCGCATATTCAGGAGCCGAAATGGCTGTTTCTCGATGAAGCAACGTCCGCACTTGATGAGGATACCGAGGCAGCGATGTATGCCTTGCTGGCAGAGCGTCTGCGGCAGACAACCTTGGTCAGCATAGGTCATCGCAGTACCTTGAATAAATATCACGAGCTGATGCTTGTTATTGATAAGCAGACGAAGAGTGTAAGACTAACAAAAATTTAAGGAGGGTTATTATGCAGCCATTGCAAATTGTTGAAAATGTTTATGATGTAGGTGTACAGGATTGGGCGGTACGTGATTTCCACGGCTATAAGACGGAGCGTGGTGCGACCTACAATTCGTATTTGATTATGGACGAAAAAATTACGCTGATTGACACCGTGAAGGCTCCGTTTACCGAGGAGCTGCTGCGCAACATCAGCAAGGTTACGCCGCTGGAAAGCATTGAATGTATCGTTATCAACCACGTGGAGCCTGACCATTCCGGTGCTATGCCTGCCTTGGCTAAGGCTTGCCCGAAGGCAAAATTTTATATCACTATGCAGGGAAAAAATGAAGCGATTCAGCATTATGGCGACATCTTCGATTTTGAGGTGGTGAAGGACGGAGCGACGCTGAATATCGGCAAGCGCACGCTGACATTTGCTTCTATGGCAATGCTGCACTGGCCGGACAGCATGGCGACCTACAGCGCTTATGACCGCATCCTGTTCTCTAACGATGCCTTTGGCCAGCATTATGCGACCAGTAAGCGCTTCGATTATGATGTAGATTATGGCGAGCTTTTCTATGAGGCACGCAAATATTTTGCTAACATTCTTTGGCCCTATGCGAAGCTGATTGAGCGTGCCTTCATGAAGCTGAGCGCGCTGGACTTTACGATGATTGCTCCGTCGCATGGCGTTATCTGGAAGCGCTATATCCCCGAAATCCTCAAGGCTTATCTTGATTGGGGCAAGGGCGTGCAGGACGGCAGCCTTGTTATAGCTTATGACAGCATGTGGGGCGGAACGGAGAAGCTGGCGCGGGCGATAGCACGCGGCGCTGCCAATGCAGGCGTTGTTGTTAAAATGTTCAAAATGGGGGTTACCCCTAACAGCACGGTAGCAGCTGAGCTTTTCACTGCCTCCGGCTTTTTGGCAGGCTCTTCAACACTGAATTGCAGCATGCTGCCGAATATGGGCTCCTTGCTGGTTTATCTTAAGGGCCTTGGCGCTAAAGGGAAAAAGGCTGCAGCCTTCGGTACCTTCGGCTGGGGCGGCGGTGCGCAAAAGGATATGGAGGAGCTGCTTGAAAAAAGCTGCTTTGATGCAGTAGAGCCTGGCTTTAACTGCAAATGGACGCCGCAGGAGGCTGATTTGGAGAAGGCTGAGCAGTACGGCTATGATTTTGCTCTGAGTCTGAAAAAATAATCTGTAAATTTTGTGTAAAAAGAGAAATGTTTTTAATATTCATCGTGCATTATTAGACAAAATGATGTATAATAGACTTATCAAGGATGAAAGTGAGGTCTTATGATGAACGTAAAGGCTGAAGTTTACAAGAAATTTTTAGAGGAAAACAAAATTAACTGGGGTGAAATCACCGAGATTGAGGAAACTGTTCCTGAAGAACAAAAGATGCACCCTGTTGTATATCGCTCAGCTATCGGCGTTAATGGTCAAAACTTGCCGACCATGCTCGTTATCGACGACAGCATGTATGTAATGCTGCAGATTCGCGTTGCTGCAGGCGTAGTTAAAGAAGCTAACAAGCAGGCGGTGCTTGAGCATCTTAACGCTTTGAACGAAAACTTCAAGGTATTCAAATATTACGCTGATGCTGCTGGTAACATCGTTATCGAAAGCTGCATTCCGTCTGCTAACGAACCGTTCGTTCCGGCAATCATCCACTATGTAATCGAGGTTATTGCTAAGCATCTGCAAGAGGAATATCCGAACCTGATGAAGGTTGTTTGGGCCAACTAAGCAGAGCACAATTAAATATCCCCAAATAAAGGGAGTAGCTGGCATGGGCGCAAGCTTGTGTTTACTTGGCCGTCAGTACGATTCCTGAAGGAATCCGGCTTTGTAATTAAGTGGCGAGACTTTGTTGTAAAATCTTTTTTACAGCATTGTCGCGCCCTTTTTTATTGTATATATTAGTTTTGTTTCTAAAAGAGGAGGAGGAAAAATGAGCAAATATGGTTTAAGCAG
>URVO01000152.1 GCA_900551335.1 uncultured Phascolarctobacterium sp. | reverse complement strand
TTGCGGCAGTCGCACACGCCAGTATATTCCGGCACGCTGCCCTCCGGATGATGCGGACAGTAGTAAATTTTTTCTATTTGGCCTCCGGCCGCAGCAATTTCGCGCTGCATATAACCGTGCAGCTCGTTCATCTGCTCCACCGTATAATAGCCGCGCGCAATGCCGCTCTGGTTCGTCACGATAAAAATCTTGTAGCCCTGCTGCGTCAGATAGGCCACAGCCTCACGTGCGCCCTCAACCCAGCGCAAGTCCTCAATTTTATAGAGATAGGCTACATCGACGTTCAGCACGCCGTCTCTATCAAAAAATACCGCCTTAGCCTTCATAAACGTAGTAACCGCCAGTCTTATCGAGCAGCTGGCAATATTCCTCTGCTGCCTCTTCAATCGGCGTAAAGCCGCCATCATAGCCTGCTGCTAAAAGGTTAGTTGCATCAGCTTCGGTAAAGCTTTGGTATTTGCCCTTCAGCACCTCAGGGAACGGCACATATTCCAGCTCGCCGCTGCCGAAGTGCTTCAGCACAGCCTTAGCCAGCGTGTTGAACTGATGCGCATGGCCGGTACCGCAGTTGAAAATACCGCTGATTTCCGGATGCTCCCAGAAGTAGAAATTTACCTTAACCACGTCCTTAACATAAACAAAGTCACGAGTGTGCTCGCCCGGGCCATAGCCATCGTACTCGCCGAACAGACGCACTTTGTGCTCTGCCTTCCATTGGTTGTACATCTGATAAATCATCGAAGCCATTTTGCCCTTATGATTTTCCTGCGGACCATAAACGTTGAAATAACGCAGGCCAACAACCTGGCTTTGTGCCTGCGGCAGCAGACGGCGCAGATAGTTATCAAAGAAGAGCTTGGAGAAAGCGTAAACGTTCAGCGCCTCTTCACAGGCAGGCTCCTCGCGGAAGCCGTGCGCACCGCTGCCATAGGTAGAAGCGGAGGAAGCGTACATCATCTGAATCTTTCTGTCGAGGCAGAAATGCAGCACGTTCTTCGTATACTCAAAGTTATTTTCCATCATATATTTGCCGTTATATTCCATCGTGTCAGAGCAAGCACCCTCGTGGAAAATAACGTCGATTTTTTCATGATTAAATTTGCCGGCCTTCAAAGCATCCATGAAGGCATATTTATCCATATAGTCCTTAACCTTCAGACCTTGAATATTTTTGAATTTGACCATATTAGTCAGGTTATCAACAACAAGAATGTCATCAATACCACGGTCATTCAAGCCTTTAACAATATTACTGCCGATAAAGCCGGCACCACCAGTTACGATAATCATAATTTGCCCTCCTTAACCATTTTGACAATTTTTTCTACCACACCAGTTGTAGAATAGCCATCTTCAAATTCTATAATGCGCACCTCGCCTGCATATTCGCGGCCTGCGACTTCCTCTGGTTTATAATCGCCGCCCTTGACGAGAATGTCAGGACGAATCTTTTCAATCAATTCCGTTGGCGTATCCTGATCGAACAGCACCACCGCATCCACGCAGGCCAGCGCTGCCAGCACACGCGCACGGTCCAGCTCATGCACAAGCGGCCGCGTCTCGCCCTTCAGACTGCGTACTGAGGCGTCCGTATTCAAGCCAACGATTAAATGCTTGCCCAGGTTGCGCGCCTTTTCCAGATACGTTACATGTCCCACATGCAGAATATCAAAGCAGCCGTTAGTGAAAACGATTTTTTCACCGCAGGCCTTCCACGTTGCGGCCAGCTCGGCAATCTCCTGCCAGCTCAGCGTGCGGTAGCCACGGCCCTGCTTACGCTCCTCGGCCAGCAAATCCTTCAGCAGCTCGTCGCGGTGTACAGGATAGGTACCAACCTTCGCCACAACAATCCCCGCTGCACGATTCGCCATAAAGATAGCGTCCGCCAGCTCCAGCTTGCCTGCTGCACCTGCCAGCAGCGTTGCCGCCACCGTATCGCCTGCACCCGACACATCGAACACCTCGATAGCCGTCGCCGGACTATGCAGCACCTGCGTGCTGTTGACAAGGCTCATGCCGCGCTCACTGCGCGTAACCACCACATTTTTAATGTTAAATTTTTCACGAGCAGCCTGCGCCATCGCCACCACTGCCTCGTCCTCATTTTCCTTCTGGCAGCCGGCAGCCTCGCACATCTCCTTGAGGTTCGGCGTAATAAAATCACAGCCGCTGTACTTCTGCCAGTCGGCACCCTTTGGATCAATGAGCACAGGTATATTATAGGCATGTCCCTGCGCAATCACCCACTGACAAAACTCGTCTGAGCATACGCCCTTGGCATAGTCAGAAACGATAATGCCGTCGAGGCCCTTATCAAGCAGGTTCTCCAGCCAGCGGCGCAGCTCAATGATTTCTTCCGGATGCAAATCGCCGGTTTCTTCAAAATCCATACGCAGCATCTGCTGATTGCCGCCCAAAACGCGCAGCTTGGTAATCGTCTTGCGTGCAGCGCTCTTCACCAGGCCGCTGTAGTCGATACCTGCCTCATCCATAAGCCTTTCGAGCAGCACACGGTTCTCATCGTCGCCTGTTACGCCGCCCATAAACACCTTACATTCCAGATGCGCCAGATTGGCAGCAACGTTCGCCGCGCCGCCAAGCACAGAATTAATCTTGGTAATTCTCGTTACCGGCACAGGCGCCTCCGGCGAAATGCGCTTCACCTCGCCCTGAAAATAGCGGTCCAGCATGACGTCGCCAATGACAGCAACACGAACATTTTTAATCTGCTCCGCCAAAAAAGTTGTAACAGCTAAATCAGCCAATTTATTCACCATCCACTAGCTCACATAAAATGTGGCCTATCAAAATATGCATTTCCTGCGCGCGTGCTGTAACCTGCGCCGGTACAGCAATACACTCGTCGCACAGCTCCTTCATTTTGCCGCCGCCGGCCGCCGTCATACCGACGCAATAGACGCCCATGCTCTTCGCCAGCTCAACAGCCTCTACAACATTTGCGCTGTTGCCGCTTGTCGAAATGCCCACCAGCACATCACCGGGACGGGCGAGCGCCTGCACCTGACGCACGAAAACCTTGTCATAGCCATAATCATTGCCCACGGCAGTCAAAATCGAAGTATCAACAGTCAGCGCAATTGCCGGCAGGCCTGCACGCTCCTTTTGGAAGCGTCCCACAAACTCTGCTGCCAGATGCTGGCTGTCCGCCGCACTGCCGCCGTTACCGCAAAACATAATCTTGTTGCCACGTGCCAGCGCCAGCTGCAGCTCTAAAGCAATTTTTTCAATCTGCAGCAGAATATCGCTGTTCGCCACAGCAGCAGCCACTGCCAGATGGTCCAGAAAGCGTTGTCTAATAATCTCTTTCATCATCCACCTCATTACCAGTTCACAAAATCAAATTTAACCTCAAAGGCATTATCGTTATCATAATCCTTATGCTTATAAATCAAGGAAAGATCCCAGCAGCAGAACTTATGCGTCCAGGAATATTTTGTTTCATAGTTTTCCTTCTGATCTAAATCATAACGGTTGACAACAGTAAATGTATTCTTGTCATCCATGATATATTGCAGGCCATTACGCAGCTCCTTAGCCATATCCGGCTGGTCATAGGTAAATACGTTACTCGTAAAATCCTCACGATAATAACCAACCCAGGTATTCCACTTCGAGCTGATCTTCTGTCCCAAGGTTGCATAGTAAACATTCGTAGATTCTACAGAATCCTCTGCACCCTCACGCGTCCACTTCTTGCCAATTGTCAGGTCAAGAGAGGTATTCTTGCTGTTGAACAGATAAATGCGGTCGTGATTCAGGAAAGCGCCATATTCCATATGCCAGCTCTTGCGGCCGGTGTCATCGTTTTTCCACAGACCACGCTCCACATAAGCGCTGTAGGACAAAGGCAGACCAGGAGCAATATGATGATTTTTATAA
>URVO01000151.1 GCA_900551335.1 uncultured Phascolarctobacterium sp. | reverse complement strand
GTTGCCGCTGATGTTTCGCTGAGCTGAGCATATAAAATTTAACAGTCTATTGATATAAAAGGAGCGATTATCATGGCAATTTATACTAGCATTACTGATTTGATTGGCGGCACTCCGCTGCTGGAGCTGAAAAATTACGAAGCTGCGAACAAGCTGGAAGCAAAGATTTTGGGCAAGCTGGAATACTTCAATCCTGCTGGCAGCGTAAAGGATAGAATTGCTAAAGCAATGATTGACGACGCAGAAGCAAAGGGTGCGTTGAAGCCGGGGGCTACTATTATTGAGCCTACCAGCGGCAACACTGGCATCGGCTTGGCGTCTGTAGCTGCCGCGCGTGGCTACAAAATTATTCTGACCATGCCGGAAACGATGAGCGTTGAACGCCGCAACCTGCTGAAGGCCTATGGCGCGCAGCTGGTGCTGACCGATGGCGCGAAGGGCATGAAGGGCGCGATTGCTAAGGCAGAGGAGCTTGCTGAAAGCACACCGAACAGCTTTATCCCGAGCCAGTTCACTAACCCTGCTAATCCGGCAACGCATAGAGCTTCTACCGGTCCGGAAATCTGGAAGGATACGGAAGGCAAGGTTGACATCTTTGTCGCTGGCGTAGGCACTGGCGGCACAGTTTCTGGCGTAGGCGAATACCTGAAGGCACAAAATCCTAATGTTAAGGTTGTTGCTGTAGAGCCTGCCGGTTCTCCGGTGCTGTCTAAGGGCGTTGCCGGAGCGCATAAGATTCAGGGTATTGGCGCAGGCTTTGTTCCGGAAACTCTGGACACAAAAGTTTATGACGAAATCATTGCTGTAGAAAACGAGGATGCGTTCAAAACTGGTCGCGCCATTGCTCATAATGAGGGCGTGCTGGTCGGCATTTCCTCCGGTGCTGCTGTTTATGCAGCCACCGTGCTTGCACAACGCCCGGAAAATAAGGGCAAGGTCATTGTAGCGCTGCTGCCGGATACAGGCGAGCGTTACCTCTCCACTCCGTTATTTGCTGAATAAGCAGATATAATACATATCACATCCCATTTCCTAACTTGAAGGGGGCAGCTCATCCGGGCTGTCCCTTTTGAGTTAGAGCGCAAAAAAACCGCCAGTCCTTAGAGAACTGGCGGTTGGCATCATATCGAATAATTATCGATGCTGCGTTCTTTGTAGTTGTCGAGAATATCCTGCAGGGTGATGTTGTCAAGATAATCAGCAATAACCTTGCTGAGTCCCTGCCACAGCGGCAGCGTGATGCATTCGTTGCGATACTCGCAGCCGACCGGCTCAAAGTCCAGGCAGGCGACAGGCGCGATGCTGCCTTCAGTGAGGCGCAGGATGCTGCCAACTGTGTATTCGCTAGGCTGGTTCACTAGGCGATAGCCGCCCTGAAAGCCGCGGTTGGCTTGCAGAATATTAGATTTGTTTAAGATGGGAACAATTTGCTCCAGATATTTTTTGGATACATGCTGGCGTACTGCGATATCTTTGAGAGCAATAAAGCCGTCCTGTTGGTGCTCTGCCAGGTCGAGCAGCATACGCAGGGCATAACGTCCCTTTGTTGAGATTTTCATTTTCCTTCCACCTTTGACTATATAATTCACTTAAAACCTATATAAATTATATGCTATATGCAGAGATAAGTCAAATTTGATTTGCTAACTGCCGCTTTCGGTAGTAAGATATAATTGTAACAATAAATTTTGCGAGGTGTTCTTCATGAAAATAGTCGTTATGGAGCCGTTAGGCGTGGCCTTAGAAAAAATTAATGCTTTAGCTGCTGCTTTACAAGCAGCTGGTCATGAGTTTGTTTATTATACGAGCAAGGAAACACAGCAGGACAAGCTGCTGGCGCGTGTGCAGGATGCGGATATCATCATGCTGGCGAACCAGCCGCTGAGCGCAGAGATTATCAACGCCTGCCCGAAGCTGAAAATGCTTTCCGTAGCCTTTACCGGTGTTGACCATGTTGCGCTGGATGCCTGCCGCGCACGCAATATTTTAGTATGTAATGCCGCAGGCTATTCTACGAATGCCGTTGCCGAGCTGACCTTCGGCCTGGCTATCAGCGTTATCCGTAATATTGTTCCCTGTGATGCACGCTGCCGTAGGGCAGAAACGAAGGACGGACTGGTCGGCTTTGAGCTGTTCGGCAAAACCTTCGGCGTAGTCGGCACGGGTGCGATTGGTGCGCGTGTAGCAAAAATTGCTGCGGCCTTTGGCTGCAGGGTGCTGGCGTACAGCCGCACGGCAAAGCAGGAGCTGGTGGACGCAGGCGTGCAGTATGTGAGCCTGGACGAGCTGCTGGCGCAGAGCGATTTTGTGTCGCTGCATGTGCCGCTGACGGATGCTACGCGTGGACTGATTAACGCTGAGGCTATTGCGAAAATGAAGCAGGGCGCCGTGCTGCTGAATACAGCGCGTGGACCTGTAGTGGACAGTGCGGCGCTGGCAGAGGCGCTGAACGTAGGCAAGCTTGCCGGCGCAGGCATCGACGTGTTCGAGGGCGAGCCGCCGATTGCAGAGAATCATCCGCTTTGCAGCGCTAAGAATACGGTGCTGACTCCGCATGTGGCCTTCGCCAGCCGTGAGGCATTAGAGACGCGTGCGGACATCGTTTTTGCGAATATCGAAAAATGGCTTAATGGAGCACCGCAGAATGTGGTGAGATAAGGTGTCCGAAAATGAAGAAGCTTAACAGCCTGTACTTTTCTGCGCGCTTGCAGCAGCTTTTGGCGCAGCTGGCGCAGGCAGGCACGACGCTGGTCGTTGCACCTATGGGCTATGGCAAAACTTTGGCTGTGAATCACTTTTTACAGGCGCAGGAGCAGAGTGGGCAGCTAGTTATCCGTCAAAGTATCTATGGTGCAGGTCGTGAAGCCTTTTGGCAGGGCGTGCAGCGTGCCTGGGAGCTAGCGCCGCTGGGAGCAGCGCTGGCGCAGCAGTCCATGCCTGTTGATACTAATAGCCGTGCGCTGATATTGGAGCTGTTTGCCAAGCTTTTGCCGAAGCAGGCTTGCTATTGGTTCATAGATGACCTGCATTTATTGGAGGATAAGGCGGCGAGTGAATTCATTTATGCGTTGAGCAAGGCAGATTTTAAGCAGCTGCATCTTGTATTAGTCAGCCGCGGGCAGATATTCTCGCAGGCACAGCTAATCAGCCTTGGGCAGCAGGTTTTTACGCTTGATAAGCAGGATTTGGCACTCAGACGTGAGGAGCTGACGGAATATAGTCAGCGCTGCGGCTTAGCTATAGCAGCAAGGCTGCTGGATGAACTGCATGAGGCCTGCGAAGGCTGGGTTTCGATTATCTACCTGAACTTTTTGGCTTACAGCAAGTATCAGCAGCTGATGCTCGATAGCAGCAGTGTTTACGAAATGATTGCCTCTGTCTTGCTCAAGCCGCTTACGCGGGCGCAGCAGAAGCTGCTTTTGCTCATGGGGCAGCCGGAAGAATTTACGCCGCAGCAGATAGCTTTTGTTTATGGCGGAGACTGCGA
This sequence comes from uncultured Phascolarctobacterium sp., assembly GCA_900551335.1. Lineage (GTDB taxonomy): Bacteria > Bacillota > Negativicutes > Acidaminococcales > Acidaminococcaceae > Phascolarctobacterium_A. Next base: position 426 of record URVO01000151.1, on the reverse strand, counting down.
GAAGGATATCAAGCAGCTTTTGGAATACAATGCCTTTATTATTCCGCTGGCTAATGGGAAGCTGCGCTGTCACCATATGCTCAAGCAGGCGACGCGGCATGCGTTTGCGCTGCTGCCTGAAGCTGAACAGCGGCAGGCTTTTTGTCAATTTGGCAAATGGTATGTGCAGCAGAAGGATTATGAGGAAGCGCTGGACTGTCTATACCGCGGCAGAGATTTTGCAGGGCTCTTGACAGCGGTACAGGAATTGTGCGACTGGTCTATGCGGGCGGAGCATAAGGCGCATTTGTTTGACTGGCTGAATGACTGCCCTAAGGATATTCTTTGCCAATATCCGCAGGCTGTGCTGATTTTAATGCGGCGGATGTTTTCTCTGAATATGATTAAAGAAATGCTGCAGGTTAAGGGCTGGTATATCACTGCCTT
>URVO01000150.1 GCA_900551335.1 uncultured Phascolarctobacterium sp. | reverse complement strand
CTTATTCATATTCATTGCGCGTTCCCCCTTTCGGAATCAGGCGTCTCAGGCATATACCTCCGGCTTCAGCACGCCGATGTACGGAAGGTTGCGATAATCACCTGCGTAATCCAGGCCATAGCCTACAACGAATTCATCCGGAATCTTGAAGCCGACATAATCAGCCTCCAGACCGTTCATGCGGCGCTCGGACTTGTCGCACAGAGCAGCAGTCTTCAGCGTAGCCGGTTTATAATGACGCAGCAGATCGCTGATAGCAGCGAAGGTTACTCCGCTGTCAATGATATCGTGAATAACGAGCACGTCCTTGCCCTTAATATCCTCGCTGATGTCCAGCTTTACCTTTACGCTGCCGCTGGTGCTTGTACCATTGCCATAGGAAGAAGCAACCATGAAATCTACGCGCAGCGGCATATCAATAGCTCTAGTCAGGTCAGTTGCAAACCAGGCTGCACCCTTGAGCAGAACGATGACCACGAGATCCTTATCCTTATAATCAGCAGCAATCTGCTTGCCCATTTCGCGGACACGCTCATCAATTTGTTCCTGAGTCAGCAAAATTGTTTTAATATCGTCATGCATTTTTCCATTCTCCTTTTGCTTTACGATAATCGGGTAAAAATGATTTGTTTATTTTTGATAGTGGCGGTAATGCCACCGGGTAACTGTATAAGCCTGCCTCCGCTCCGACGCTCGCAAAGAGCAGCCAGCGCTCTGCTCCGCTCAAACGACAGCTCACTGCCGCCCAGCTCGAAGTACGCGCGGCGCAGCAAGCGCAAGCGCACAGCAATATGCTCAGCCAAAAGCGGCTTGAGAGCTATATGCAGGCCGTCCTCAGCAGAGGTCACCAGCCTGGCATAGGCAGCGTCAGCAGTCTGCGTCAGAAAATCGGCATCCTCGCCCAAAAGCAGCGCCGTCCGTGCCAAGGCAGGCACGATTTCGGCATTATAGCGCTCCGCTAACAGCGGCAGCAGCTCCTTACGCACGCTGTTGCGTGTATAGGCTGTATCATCATTGGTGCTGTCATGGCAAAACTCCAGCTGCTCGGCAGTGCAGTATTGCTCAAGCAGCTCTCGTGGAAGGCTCAGCAGCGGCCTCAGAATATCGCCCTGCTGCGCACGCATTCCCGACAGGCCGTCAAGACCTGCTCCGCGCAGCAGCTTCAGCAGCACCGTTTCCGCCTGGTCGCCCTCGTGATGCGCAGTGACAATCGCCGCAGCGCCCACCTGCGCCGCTACGCGCCGCAGTGCCTCATAGCGCAGCCTACGCGCAGCATCCTCCACGGAAAGATGCTCCGCCGCAGCCAAGGCGCGGACATCGACGTGCTCCACATAGCAGGGCAGGCCATATTCTGCACAGAAGCGCTGCACCAGCTGCATATCGCGCAGAGCCTCCGCACCACGCAGGCCGTGCTCGATGTGGCAGACGCTATAGGCTCCATGACCGGAGCGAGCCAGCGCCGCACAGCCATGCGCCAGCGCCAGCGAATCAGCACCGCCGCTCACAGCGAGCAGATAATGCTTCTGCGCGTCCAGCTGCGTCCGCAAAAGCCTTTGCAGCTTAAAGACAACTGGTTCAACCTGCATATTACCACTCCACACTCCAGTCTACGCCTGCTTTTCAAGTAAAGAAAGGGCACTCAGTTCGAGCGCCCTTCCAGACAAGCAATTAATAAACCAATTATTTATCGCGTTTAGCTCCGCGACCACCACGTTTGGAATCAGTTTTGCGCTTCAAATCAAACATACGGTCATCGCTGTCTTTCAAAAACTTGGATAATTTATCCTCAAAAGAAAGAGGCTGCATGGATCTTGCATTTTGCGGGCGCATACCGCCGCGACGTTCACGGTTTTCGTTTTGCGGACGCTGCGGTTTAGGCTGCGGCGGTGCCGGCGGCATTGCCTGCTTGATGGACAGGCCGATTTTGCCACGTGCATCAATAGAAAGTACCTTCACCTTCACCTTGTCATGCTCTTTTAAGAACTCATGCACATCTTTTACATAAACATTAGAAACCTCAGAAATGTGAATCAGGCCAACCTTGCCTTCCGGCAGCTGTACAAATGCACCAAAATTGGTGATGCCTGTAACTTCACCCTCTACAATAGCACCTACTTCAAGTGACATCGAGAAAAAAATCCCCCTTAAAAAATTCTTGATACTCTTGTATTATACTCTATCCTACATAATAAATGCAAGCGTTATCTCATAGCAAAAAAACAGAGCCTTGTTTATTTCAGGCTCTGTCTTATTGTTTATCCTTTTGTTCATCAACAATAAAGAGCGGCACTTCGTCTTTGCCAACCATGTTGTAATCCTCACGTGCCAGCTTTTCGATATAACGAGGATCATCCAGCCGCTTGCGCTCCGCCTCAAGCTCAGCCTTCTGCTGCTTGAGCACTTCAATGCGCTGACTGACCTCAGTTTGTCTTTGATGAATTTTTTGAATCTCGTACTCCTGCCTGCCAGTCCAGACAAGACACAGAGCAATTAAAAACAGTAAAAAGCACTTGAACTTATTTGATTTACGCCTGCGTCGTCTAATCATAATCAATTCTCCTGTACCTTCACCATCGTATGTGTTAAAAATGCCCGACTAAGCAAGCCGGGCATAACTCGAGCAAAAATTAGTCTGCGTTTACAGCGTCCTTGAAAGCTTTGCCAGCTTTGAATGCCGGAATGGTTGCAGCCGGGATAGCTACCTTCTCACCAGTTCTCGGGTTTTGGCCTTCGCGTGCTTTGCGGGTACGTGCTTCAAAAGTACCAAAGCCTACTACCTGTACTTTGTCGCCCTCAGCAACAACTTCTTTAATGGTTTCCAGAGTAGCGGTAATGGTTTTTTCTACGTCTTTTTTGGTTAAGCCTGCTTTTTCAGCAACAGCGGCGATTAACTCAGTCTTATTCATGAAAATATCCTCCTTAGATTTTGATTAAAGCGCAGAGCACGTAACGTCGTAGGGAAACGTAACTCAGAATCACTAGCAATAGTATTCTACACTTTAACGCAGTTTCCTGCAAGTCTTTTTAGAAAAATATTTCGCAAAAACCGCTAAATCAAGGGTTTTTTAGCTATTTTTCTCTAAATCCTTCGCTTCATCCCAAAATTTATCAAGCTCAGCGAGGGAGAAATCGCTCCACTCCCTGCCGCTTTCCGTAACCCTTTGCTCTACGTGAGCAAAACGGCTGGCAAAGCGGTTATTCGTACCGTCGAGTGCCACCTCCGGCTCAAGCTTGTTATGACGCGCATAGTTAACGAGAGCAAAAAGCACATCACCCAGCTCACTTTCAGCAGCCTCCTTGTCGCCTGCGGTCAAAGCCTCACGCAGCTCGCCCAGCTCCTCCTCGACCTTACCCCATACACCGTCCAGATTATCCCAGTCGAAGCCGACCTTCGCCGCCTTGCTCTGCAGCTTATGCGCGCGCAAAAGCGCCGGCAGGCCCTGCGCTACACCGTCGAGCACATGCTTGCGCTCCTGCTTCTCTATCTTTTTGATAGCCTCCCAATTGCGCAGTACATCGTCGCTATCCTCAACATGGGTATCGCCAAAGACATGCGGATGGCGGCGGATGAGCTTATCCACTACCTCGTCGATAACATCCTGCAAATCAAAGCGTCCTGCCTCCTCAGCCATACGCGCATGGAAAACAACCTGCATCAGCACATCGCCCAGCTCCTCGCGCATACCCGCAGTATCGTCGTCGTCCACAGCCTCCAGATATTCATAAACCTCTTCGATCATGTTGCTGCGGATAGATTTATGCGTCTGCTCCTGATCCCACGGGCAGCCGCCGGGCTCACGCAGCGTGCGCATAACATCGACAAGCGGCTGGATATCCACATCATCAAAGGATTGCTCAGGCAGGAAGTCCTCAGCGTCTGTCTCCACATCGTCAAGCTCTTCTTCACGCTTGCGCTCCAGCTCCTCCTGCTGCTTGCGG
>URVO01000149.1 GCA_900551335.1 uncultured Phascolarctobacterium sp. | reverse complement strand
ACAAACTTGCCGAAGAGCTCAGGCAGCACATCATTGGCAGACTTATAATCCTTATGTCTGCTCTGTACCACATTGACGTTTTGCGAAATCAGCTGGCAGCCCATAGCCTGCACAGCCTCACGCGTATAATCATCAATCTTGCCCCAGGGCTGCTTGACGATGTTCGTCTGCACGCCATATTTTGTACGCAGCAAGGTCTGCGCTTCTTCAATATCCCTGCAAACTGTCGCAAAGGTGCCTGCCTTCTTCGCATAGACAGCAATCGCTAGCTCATGTCCGTCAGCTAAAATACGCTGCATCGTCTGCGGATGATTACGGATATCACGAGCGCCGACAAAAAACGTGCCGTGAATCCCCAGCTTCTGCATTCTGTCGAGCACTGCCTTCGTCGACTCAGGATTGCCAAAACCCGCAAAGCAGAAGGCCACAGAAGGCTCAGTCGTCAGCAGCATCTTCTTTTCCTCTGCCAGCCTGCCATTGTTCTGCTTGCGTAACGCCTCATAGTCAGCTGCATAAGCAACCTTCGGCGCAAAGGCATCCTCCAGCAGCAGACTCACTCTCGCAGCAACCTTCGCTAGAGGCGCAGCCTGCTGCGGCACAGGCGCAAGGCGCACTGTACGCATATCCTTGAGCGGCACAATCTGCACGCCCTGCTTCTCGCAGGCCGTCAGCAGACGGTCGGTAACCTCCACAATATCCTCATGCTTCACAGCAGGACGCTTGCCCAGCTCCAGCGACGGCTGCTTGTCCATCGCCGGACGCTCATCAATTTTGCCCTGCTTCTTCTCTATATATTCAATCGGTCTGCCGACAACAATCGAAACAATACTGCCCGGCTTAATCTGCGCCAGCTGCTTTTCGGCCTCAGCAGCACTCGTTACAGCGTCGATGTTAACATAAACATCGCTCTTCACTGCACTTTTCAGGCCGCAGGCAGCACCAAGCTTCAGCAGCGGCACATCATAATTCGTTTTCGGCGCCTTGAAAAGCGTCGGCTCAAAGTTACTCGTAACCTTGAACACCTTTTGCGCCATGCACAGCTCCTTGATAACCTCGTCCTGCGGCATCTGGTTCAGCTTCGCCATACCGATATAGGTATAGTTGCCAAGAGACTGTCCCTTGTCATTGATTGCTTCAATAAGCTTTTTATCCTGCGCTGCATTGCCGCCCTCGGCAAAAAAGGTTGCCTCTGCATGGTGCTTATCGAGCACATCAAGCAGACGATCAAGCGTTGCCTTGCGCGGCAGTCCGTCAAAGGTCAGCGCCAGCTGCTTTTTGCCATCAACCTTATGTGTCACAACCGTCGCCGGCTGCAATGCAGGATCAGCCAGCTTTTTCTTGGCGGCAGCAATTTCTTCATCAGCAGCATAAGCAGCACTTAAATCCGGCACATTTGTATAATCGGCTATTTTTACACTATCATCCGTGTGCAGATAATAGGCATAGCCAGACAAACCAATGAAAAGTGCTGCAAAAAATATTTTAATACCTGTATGATATCTCATAAATTTTACCTCGCCCTACCATCAGAAATAATAGGCAACGTGATTCCACAGCGTGCGCCCCTTCAAACCTCTGCTCTTGTCCTTCAAATCATAATACTCAATAGAATAAACAAGATTTTCCATAATGGTATAGGAAGCACCAACACCAACGCCCCTGAAGCCATGCATATAATCAGCAAGGCCTGTCATAGTATGTGCAATATAAGTGGTATCAGCCTGATCGTAATATTTGGCAAAAATTTCATAGGTGCCCGGTATCCAGGAGCGGTTGCGTCCATACTTAACCGTAACAACATAGCCGTCGCCATCACCGTTGGCGTCCTTCGCCGTCGAATACATATACATCGCACCGACGCCAAAGTTACCAATATAATACATACCGCCTAAGCTGCCGATAGTAGAACCCCTATCATCTCGTCTGCCCTTATCAAAATGGTATAAGCCTGCCTGCAGGTCGTAGCGCGGATCAGTATAGGTCGCAGTAACACCGCCGCCTCGCTGCTTTTCGCGCAGCTCACCATAATCAGCCTGCAGCTTGAGCCTTCTGCCCGTGCTCATGCTGACACCCGTAAGGCGTCCGTCATAAATATTGCCATCGCCATATTCTATACCAAAGCGTCCGGCGAGAATCTTTACATCCTTATATTCGCCGCCGATATACAAGCGCTCCAGCGCAAACTTCGTATAATCCCTAGCCACCCAGCTTTTGTTTCCCTCGCCCATACCATAAAGCGTCCACTTCTCATCGAGCGGCTGCTCAACATAAAGGCGCATGCGCAGACGGGCATCATAGAAATTATAGGGATCATCACCGCTGTGATCGACATAGTTATAGCGCAGCTCTCCGCCAATGCGCGTCTGCCTGTTCTGCGGCAGCTTTGCATAAGCAGCATAGTCCTCGGCGCCATAGCCAAGATTACGCAGCTCGTTATCATATTCCTTCAGCAGCTTGTCCAGCTCAAAGCGTGCATCATAGCTGTCCTTATTATCGCGCTCGCTGCAAAGATGATAAGCACGCGCTGTCATCTTCGCCAACAGCAGACGGTCAGGCTCCGAAAGAATCTCATGCACATCATCAGGAGAAAGCAAGCCATAATCAGAAAGCTTGAGCAGAGAAGCTATTGACCAGTCCGGCACATCATTTTCATCCTTTGTCGTACCGGGATAGCGCAGCTTCACCTTTTCGCCCTTTTCATTCACGCCTAAAAAGTCACGTGCGATACGCTGCTTCTTCGTCACCGCGGGCTTACCCAGCTGCGCATTACTGCTGCTAGTGTTTGACGGCTGGCCGACAACCTTCAAGGCCTGAGTAGACTTCGGCTGCTCTTCCTCCTCTGGCTTAACAGCTGCCGACTGCTTAACTTTCAGCTCCTGCGTCTGCATACCAGCAGGTAGCTTTTCTACAAACTGGCTGCCCCTGTTAGCAGCACGCTGTTTAGCTAAAGCTATTTCGGATAGTTCAGCTGCAGACTTTTGCTCAGCAGGCAGCTTCTCCTTTGCTGCAGCAGAATTAGCTTTGGGCACTGCTGACAGCGCTGGTTTAGAAATCTCCACTGCAGGCGCTGCTGGTGCTGTCGGCTTCACTGCTGAAGGCGTAGCCTGCTTTTGTACGGACGGCTTCGGCGCCTGCTTCTTCATACGCAAAATAATTTTATGTCCGCTTTGCGTAATCAGCTTCACGGCTCGCGGATAAAGCTTCAGCTCCTCGGTCTCAACAACAAACGCACCCGTCATACCCGAAAGCTGTAAGGAATCAAGCGTCTGGCGCACCTCATTCAAATCAGAAATGCTGCCAACGATATAAACCTTGTTTTCTAAAACCTGATCCACATCATTATAATTGCTCGCCTGACAAACGAACGGCTGCGTCACCCATGCCAAACCACCAAAAACAGCTGCTGCGATATTCAGTTGTTTATTTTTAAAGTACCCCTTCATAAAGTACACCTTTATCCGTTACAAGCTCCAATACGCATATTCATCCTGCGGAAAATCAGCAGGCTCGAACACGCTCTTCACATCAATAAAGACCTTGCGCCCTTCCTTATGATTATAAAAAGCAGCAATCTGCTCCTTGCTCATAGCAGCAAACTCCCTATGCGCCACGCAAAGCACAATGCAGTCTGCCTCCTGCACAGCATCCAGCGGCAGCAGCTCAACACCATATTCATGCATGGCTGCTTCCTTATCAGCCCAAGGATCTACAACACCGACCTCGATGTCATATTCCTTCAATCTGCTAATAATATCAATAATACGTGAATTGCGCGTATCAGGGCAATTCTCCTTAAATGTCAGACCAAGGAAGAAGATTTTTGCCGAGCGCACGTCCTTCTTTGCCAAAATAAGCTGCTTAACAATATTGTCCGCAACAAAAGCGCCCATATCATTATTCACCTTACGGCCTCCGGCAATAATCTGCGAATGGTGGCCGAGCATCT
>URVO01000148.1 GCA_900551335.1 uncultured Phascolarctobacterium sp. | reverse complement strand
CCGCCGACACCAAGAGCAATATCCAGAGATAATGCGCCGGTCGGGATAACTTCTATATTCATCTTGGCACTTGCTTCGCCCAGCATCATAATGCTGCCCTTGCCAAAATCCTTTTCAATCTGGTGCATCGCCATATCTAAGGCTTTCTTTTTATCTGCGTCCATCGAGCTGTCCTCCTAAATTCATAATTACTTTGCTGAGTTAATTATACAAACAAAAGTTTAAAATGTCAAGGAAAGTTTTGCTTTAATACTCGTTTCAGTCGGCAACATGCGCCGTAGCTGCGTTCAAAAGCTCCTGATGCTTCTTCTCCTCCAGCAGCTTAGTGATTTCCTCCTGCGTGAACTCGTAGGTGCTGTTGCAGAACTCGCAGTGCGCCTCCGTCACCTTATCCTGCGACAGCTCCTCCAGCGATTTTTTATCAAGACCGCCCAAGGCTGCCAAAATGCGCTCACGGCTGCAGCGGCATTTGAACTGCACAGGCTCGCTTTCTTTGATGTCAACGTCCAGACCGCGGCCAATAATCTGAATCATCTTCTCCGGCGTATAGCCGATTTCCAGCAGCTGCGTTACGTACGGCATCAGGTTGACGTTGTTTTCGAGCTTCTCCAGCACCTCATCAGCGCAGCCGGGCATAGCCTGAATAAAGAAGCCGCCGGAGGCCGTAACCTCGCCCTCCTTGTCCACCAGCACGCCCAAGGCAACGCTCGTCGGCGTCTGCTCGGAAACGTACAGATACTTTGTCAGGTCGCTGGCAATCTCGCCGTCCTGCAGCTCGCAATAGCCGGTGAACGGCTCGGCGTTCTGCAGATAGCGCGTTACGATGATATTGCCTGAGCCAATGCCGCCGCCAACGTTCAGCTTGCCGTCCTTCAGCGGCAGGAAGGCATCAGGATTCTCCACATAGCCGCGTACGCTGCTGCCCTCAGCATCTGCCACAACCTCGCCCAAGGGACCGTCACCCTTCAGACGCAGCGTAATGCGCTCGTTATCCTTCATCGTCGCTGCCAAAAGCAGAGCGCCGTTCATCGCACGGCCCAGCGCCGCGCTTGCCAGATGCGAGCAGCCATGCTTCTTCGCTGCCTCACGCACCAGATTCGTCGTACACAGCGCATAAATACGCACACCGTCCGCAGTCGCCTTTACCAATACATCTTCCATATTTATCAACCTCACTTTAGCAAAATCGTCATCATAATAAAATAAGCCCACTAAACAACTGCTAGCGGGCTTGCAACTCAATGCAATAGGAACAGCCTGCGGCTCTTCCACATAAATAATTATATAGCATTGCTGCGCAAAACGCAACAGCCTATTTGTTACATATTTTTGAATAAGTTTACCATTTCCATAGCTGTCATAGCGCAGTCCACGCCCTTATTGCCAGCCTTCGTGCCGGCACGCTCCACAGCCTGCTGAATATTTTCGGTAGTCAGCACACCAAAGGCCACAGGCACACCGGTCTGCATGCTAACCTGCGCAATACCCTTGGAGGCCTCAGCGCAAACATAATCAAAATGCGGAGTAGCACCGCGGATAACAGCACCCAGACAAATAACAGCGTCATACTTGCCGCTTTCAGCCAGCTTCTTCGCAGCCATCGGAATCTCAAAAGCACCCGGAACCCAGGCAACAGTCAAATCCTCGTCCGCAGCCTCGTGACGAATAAGGCAGTCCACACAGCCGCTCAGCAGCTTGCTGGTGATAAACTCATTAAAACGAGCAACAACAATAGCGATTTTCATGCCCTTGGCAGTTAATTTTCCTTCTAAAACGTTCATAGTATATTCCTGCTACTAAAAACATATACAAATGTGTATATGCTAGATGATTTGCTACAATCTCACGATTTGTAGTTACTGCTTCAATGTGTATGCTTTGGCGATTATAAACAATACGCTACTCACAAGTTCTTGTACACTCCACAGTCGTAAATTCCCGACTAAGCCATCGGTACATACCTATAAATTCTTTAAGTTGATTAGATATAGGTTTTCATCTAAATAGCTTTTCCTTTCTTAATATTTTATGTTTTGCTACTTGGTTTTCGTAGGCTTTTACCATTGTCTAAACGCCACCATCAAGGTTCTATCCTATAATTAGCAAGACTATTTCAACTTGCACTGGTTACTTCTCGACGTTTCCGACTGCTTTGACGTTAGCACAAACGAATACTCTGGATTTTGAATATCTTTGAGTATATTGACTCACATTTAATTATATTTTTAGTTACTTATGTCTCCTCCTGAAAAATTTATTTTTAGTGACAGCCGCAGCTGCAGCCTTCATGCAGCTTATGCCCCATCTTCTCTTCCTTAACATCAAGATAATGCTCATTATACTCGTTCGGCTCCATAATAATCGGCACGCGACCGCTAATCGTAATGCCGTAGCCGGACAGACCAATGCGCTTTGCCGGATTATTAGTAATCAGGCGGATGCTCGTCAGGCCAAGGTCAGCCAAAATCTGTGCGCCCATGCCATAATCACGCAGGTCCGGCGCAAAGCCCAGCTGCACATTCGCTTCCACAGTATCCAGACCGGTATCCTGCAGCGCATAAGCACGGATCTTATTCGCCAGGCCAATGCCGCGGCCCTCCTGACGCATATAAACGACAGCGCCGCAGCCCTCCTTTTCAATCATGCGCAGAGCAGTCGCCAGCTGGTCGCCGCAATCGCAGCGCAGGCTGCCGAACGCATCACCGGTCAGGCACTCGCTGTGTACGCGCACCAGCACGTCCTTCTTGCCTGCCACATCACCCTTGACAATCGCCACATGGCACAGATTGTCGAGGTCATTTTCATAAGCGATGATACGGAAATTGCCATACTTCGTCGGCAGCGCAGCCTCCGCAGCACGATGCACCATCTTCTCATGCGCCTTGCGGTACGCCACAAGGTCAGCAACCGTGATGAACACCAGCTCATGCTTCTTAGCAAACTCGATCAGCTCCGGCGTACGTGCCATATGGCCGTCGTCGCTCATAATCTCGCAGCAGATACCTACAGGACGCAATCCTGCCAGCTTGCACAAATCCACAGTGGTTTCGGTATGGCCGGTGCGCACCAGCACACCGCCCTTACGCGCACGCAGCGGGAACACGTGACCAGGACGACGGAAATCGCCCGGCTGCACGCCCTCCTCGGCACATTTTTTCATCGTATACGCACGCTCATAGGCAGAAATGCCCGTCGTCGTATCCACATGGTCGATAGAAACGGAGAAGGCAGTCTCGTGATTATCCGTATTCTTGCTCACCATAGCGCCGAATTGCAGCTTGTCCATGATTTCGCCCTCAGCCGGCATGCAGATAAGGCCGCGTGCCTCCTTCGCCATGAAGTTGATAGCCTCAGGCGTGCACAGCTCGGCAGCCATAATCAGGTCGCCCTCGTTTTCTCTGTCCTCGTCGTCGGTAACGAGCACCATCTTGCCCGCCTTGATGGCAGCGATGGCTTCTTCAATAGTATTATACTTGAATTTTTCCATTTTCCTTTTGCCTCTACTTTCCTATATGAACGCAGCAGACGCTCACATAAAGCCATTCTCAAATAAGGTATTTTTATCTAAAGCTGCTTCAGCTTTTTTATTGCTTCCATTAAAGCTCAGCATTTTTTCAACATATTTGCCGATAATATCTGTCTCCAGATTTACGCTGTCGCCCACATCCTTCAAGCCCAGCGTCGTCTCCTTCGCCGTATGCGGAATCAGCGACACAGAAAAGCTCGTTTCCGTAACCTCCGTCACCGTCAGGCTGATGCCATCAATGGCAATGCTGCCTTTTTTTATGATATATTTGAGCAGCTCCGGCGGCGTCGCAATCGTCACCACCATCGCGATTCCCTCAGGGCGGCGGCTCGCAATCACGCCCAAGCCCTCGACGTGGCCGCTGACGATATGTCCGTCCAGCCCGTCGCACAGGCGCAGCGTGCGCTCAAGATTCACCCTGTCGCCGGCGTGCAGCGCACCGATATTCGTCAGACGCACTGTCTCCGG
>URVO01000147.1 GCA_900551335.1 uncultured Phascolarctobacterium sp. | reverse complement strand
TGAAGAGCACTTAATCGTTGAGTTGTACTCCAAATAATTAGTGAATATCTTGTGCCACCCACTTATGAGACGTATTGTGGTAATACGCGATAGAAGGAGGCTTTCCGAATGATTGAATTAGAAAAACCGAAAATGGTTGTAGCTGAAGTCAGCGATGATCGCCGCTATGGCAAGTTCGTTTGGGAGCCGCTCGAGAGAGGCTACGGCATTACACTGGGCAATAGCATGCGCCGTGTACTGCTTTCCTCCCTGCCGGGTGCCGCAGTAACTTACGTTAAAATTGACGGAGTACTGCACGAGTTTGCTACTATTCCTGGTGTTCGTGAAGATGTCGCTGACATTATCCTGAATATCAAGGGATTATGCTTGAAAATGGAAGGCGAAGAGGAAAAAGTCCTGCGAATTGAATGCTCTGGTGAGCAGGAAGTTACTGCAGCAAACATTATTGCTGACAGCGATGTAGAGATTTTGAACCCTGAGCTGCACATTGCAACTTTGGATAAAGACGCAGTTTTCAATATGGAAATCCATGTTGATAAAGGCCTTGGTTATGTACCGGCGGATAAAAACAAGCAACCGGATCAGCCTATCGGAGTTATTCCGGTAGACTCCATCTACTCTCCGATTACGAGAGTTAAGTTTGCTGTAAATGATACCCGCGTGGGCAATGTTACCAACTATGACAAGCTGACTCTGGAAGTTTGGACTGATGGCAGCATTGAACCTGATGAAGCTATTAACAATGCTTCCGGCATCTTAATCGGTTATCTTAAGTTGTTACAAACTGGTGATCCGAAAGGTACTGAGTTCTTCGGTACTCCTGCTCCTGCTGCTGCTGTTGCAGCTGAGGGCAATGAGGGCGCCAATGATGTCGGTCCGACTAGTGTATCCATCGACGATCTGGATCTGTCCGTCCGCAGCAATAACTGCTTGAGACGTGCAGGTATCAACACCGTTGGTGATCTGGTACAAAAGACCGAGGAAGACATGATGAAAGTTCGTAACTTGGGTCGTAAGTCCCTGGACGAAGTTAAGAAAAAACTTAGCGACATGGGTTTATCCTTGCGCAAAAGTGACGAAGAATAATTAAGGGGGTCAGAAGCACATGGCATACAGAAAACTGGGTCGTAATTCCAGCAACCGTAAAGCTCTGTTTCGTAGCATTTTAACTTCCTTCTTCAAATATGGCAGAATTGAAACCACCATTACTAAAGCTAAAGAAGTTGCTAAGCATTCCGCTCAACTGATTACTTTGGCAAAACGCAATGACCTGCATGCTCGTCGTCAGGTTATGGCTGTTCTGGTTGACGAAGCTGTTACCAAAAAACTTTTTGAAGAAATTGCTCCGAAATATGAAGGCAGACAAGGTGGCTTTACTCGTATTTACAGAGTAGGTCCTCGTCGCGGTGATGCTGCTGAAATGGCAATTATCGAGCTCATCTAATTATCAGAGCTGTTCAAAGCAGGAACTTATGTTCCTGCTTTTTTCTTTGCCTAAACTCTATTATATACTCATATGTTATTGACTATTTCTTTATAACGCTAAATGTGTTATAATAAACAATACAAATACAGGCAGGAGGTGCGCAATATGAAAAACAAAAAGCAAGGTCCGCTGCAGGTGGAATTTATTTGTCCGGCATGTGGCAGGCATCTGGCTTGGGCGCTGCCTACCGCTGCTATCAGCTGTCCCTGCGGTGAGTGGGTGACAAATGAGAATCGCAAAAAAGCAAAGGAAGAAGTTTTTCTGCCTATAGATAGCGAGCAGACTGTACTTTTTTGAATGGGGGTTTAACACATGGAAACAATTTGGCAGCAAGCCGAGGGTTTAAGCAAGGAAATGATTGCACGTCGCAGAGATTTGCATCAGCATCCGGAAACAGGCTGGACGGAGTTCCGTACTGCCTGCATGATTATTAAAGAGCTGAAGGCTTTAGGCTATGAGGTAGCCTTTGGCGCAGACGTTATTGACGAAAAGTCGATGATGGGCGTGCCTGCAGCAGCCGAGCTGGAGGAATATATGCAGCGTGCTATCAGCGAAGGTGCAGATAGCACGCTGCTAGCGAAGATGGCCGGCGGCAAGACCGGTATCGTGGCAACGATGAAAACCGAGCAGCCGGGTAAAACTGTTGCCTTCCGCTTCGATATGGACTGCAACGATGTTGAGGAAGACAAGGAAGAAACACACCGTCCGAGCAAGGAGGGCTTTGTTTCTCAGCATAAAAAAGCTATGCATGCCTGCGGTCATGATGGCCACGTAACCATCGGCTTGGCAGCAGCAAAGCTTTTGGCAGCTAACAAAACGCGTCTGTCCGGCACGATTAAGCTGATTTTCCAACCTGCGGAGGAGGGCGTGCGCGGTGCGTATGCCATGGTCAATGCAGGCGTAGTTGACGATGTAGATTATCTGTTTGGCGGTCATATCGGCTTCAAGGCTACGACTGATAACTGTCTGGTTACGCTGACGGACGGTTTCCTGGCAACAACGAAGCTGGATGCCTTCTTCACCGGCGTTTCTGCACATGCAGGCGCTGCTCCGGAGCAGGGCAAAAATGCATTGCTGGCAGCTGCTCAGGCAGCAATTTCTCTGAATACGATTTCTCGTCATAGCAAGGGCTCCAGCCGAATTAACGTTGGCGTGCTCAATGCAGGCACCGGCCGCAATGTTGTGCCTGATGTTGCTTCCATTAAGCTGGAAACCCGCGGTGCTACGACGGAGATTGATGAATACATGGTTACTGAGGCTAAACGCATCATCAACGCTTGCGCTGCAATGTATGACGTTGATGTAAAAATCGTGATGGCTGGCGCTGCACCGGCGTGCTTCGCAGATAAGGAGCTTGGTCATGAGGTGGCAGAGCTTATTGAAGAAAAATGCCATTATGATGAAGTGCTGGAATATGTCGACATGGGCGGCAGCGAGGACTGCGGCTACTTTATGGAGCGCGTGCAGCAGCGTGGCGGTCGCGCACTGTATATGATGTATGGTACGCAGATTGCTGCAGGTCATCACAACAGTCACTTTGATTTCAATGAGGATTGCATGTGGAAGGCGGCAGCGACTATAACAGAGATTGCTGTACACTTTAGCAATAAATAAAAGAATATCTTTTTTCCGTCATTATTTTGCCATAATCTTATGTTATACTTATATCATTAAAAGATTTAGTCTGACGGAGGTAAAGATTATGAAAACATTTAAGAAGCTTTCTGCTATCCTGGCGTGTGCGTGCGTGCTCGGGGCAGGCAGTGCCTGGGCGGAGGATAGAGCAGTGGAGAATATGAGTCCGATGGATGCGGTGCAGGTGAATCCTGAGATTATGCGTGCACCGGTAATGTTTACGACCTATGGCAAGCTTGTTGCCGTAGAGGATGGACGCTACGTAGTCGAGGGCGAGGGCAATCTGCGTGTAGTGGCTGCGGAGGTAGACAGAGATACGTATATTATTGACGAGAATGCGAAGCTGCGTCTGCCGTACGCGCTGAAGGTTGGCCAGACTGTGACGGTGTTCTACTCCGCGCAGACGACGCGCAGCCTTCCTGCGCAAAGCCATGCGCTGGCTATTGTTATCGGTGAGCGTGAGGCTGCACCGAGCTTTATCGAGGTGGCAGAGGCTAAGCTGTCTGCTGATGGCAAGAGCATGACCGTTTTGAACAATAATAATGATTTAATCGCAACGATTAGCAGCGATGCCTGCAAGGATTTTGCGAAAATTAAAAAGGGTGATAAGCTGCTGCTGTGGAGCCATATGGTGACGATGAGTCTGCCTGGCCTGACAAATGCAGAAAAGGTTATCATCCTGCCTTAATGCTGAAGAAAAGAAGGTTTTATTGATATGAAGATTTTTATGGATACCGCAAATGTTGAAGAGATTTCCCGTTTCGTTGATTGGGGCGTTGTTTATGGCGTAACCACCAATCCGAGTCTGGTTGCTAAAAGCGGTCGTACTCAGGCAGAGGTTATTCCTGAAATAGCTAAGCTTGTGGAAGGTCCTGTAAGTGCAGAGG
>URVO01000146.1 GCA_900551335.1 uncultured Phascolarctobacterium sp. | reverse complement strand
ATTTGATTACGCGCGGAGAGGAGGCAACCTCCTGCAGCACAGAGGTAATATCTGGTGCGGCCTCCTGAATACGGCTGCCTGATTTACGGATACGCTTGCCAAAGCTGTCAATGAAAAACAGCACCACAGGGAAGGTCGCAAAGGTTACGAGAAACAGCTTCCAGTCGAGATACAGCATCATCGCAATGGAAACGATGAGAATAACGCTCTCGGTAAACATTTCCACGACATTTTCTACCATCGCCGACTGCAAAGCGCTGACGTCGTTGGTAACATAGCTCATAATCGTACCGGTTTTATGCTTATCGTAAAAGCTCATGCTCAAGCGCTGCAGCTTTTCAAAAACAGCCTTGCGGATATCAATAATCACGCGCTGGCCGACGTAGTTCATCAGATAGCTTTGTCCATAATAAGAGATACCACGGATAATAAAGACAACAACAATGCTGATAACGATGTAGTTCAGCATAGCAGTGTCCTTATCACGCAAAACCTGGTCTACCATGTCCTTGATAACCCAGGGCAGATAAGCAGTGCAGCCGGAAGCAATAGCCGTGCAGACAAGCGCTGCCAGCGCACGCACCCAGTAGGCTTTAACATATTTTAGTGCTCGAAGGTATAAATTCATTTTTTCTCCTCAGTTATTTTCAAGATTAATTGGGCAACACGGTCTACAGCGCCCGGCTCACCTAAGCGCTTCTTCATATACTCCAGGTCGCTCTGCAGCTGTGCCTGACGCTCAGGCTGCAAAAGCTCAACAGCAGTTTTCGCTAATTTTTCCGGAGTGAAATCCTCCTGTAAAAGCTCCGGCATAATCGTTTTACCGGCAACGATGTTCGGCAGGCCGATGTTAGGAATATTTATGACCAAACGCGCAATAAAGGCATTCAAAGCGGAGGTGCGGTAAACAATCACGCTCGGCAGACCGCATAAAGCCGCCTCCAGTGTTACCGTGCCACTCGTCGCCAAGGCCAGGTCTGCTACGCTGAACAAATCATAGTTATGCCCTTCCGTGATTTTTATATCTAAGCCGGAAGCAGCAATTTTTTCCTTCAGCATGGTCAAAGGAATCGTGCCTGCACGCGGCATAGCAAACTGCACATCAGGCAGCTGCTGCTTGAGCAGCTTCGCTCCGGCCAGCAGCGTCGGCAGCATCTTGTCAATTTCCATCAGGCGGCTGCCAGGCATCAGCAGCACCAGCTTTTTGCCCTGCTCCTTGCCTGCCCAGGCCTGCGCCTCCTCCTTGCTCATCGACGGATGCACAATATCGAGCAGCGGATGACCGACGAACTCTACAGGCGCACCAGCCTCCTTATACACATCGTACTCAAAGGGGAAGATGCACGCCACCTTATCAACAATTTTTGCGACCTTCTTGGCTCTGCCCTTGTTCCAGGCCCAAGCCGAGGGCGCAATATAAGAAACTACAGGAATGCCCTTATCATGTGCCAGCTTCGCCAGCTTCATATTAAATCCGGGGTAATCGACAACCACCAGGCAGTCAGGCTTGCGTTCATCCATAACGCGCGCAAAATCACTGCGCAGGCGGAATAAATCCGGCAGCTTTTTGATGACCTCAACAAAGCCCATCACGCCATGGTCCTTAATATCCCACAGCACCTCGCCGCCGGCGGCACGCAAATTGTCACCGCCCATGCCAAAAACCTCGGTCTTGCTATCAAATTTTTTTATGGCAGCTGTTACTGCAGCTGCGTGGATATCGCCAGAAGCCTCTCCGGCAGATATGAGTATTTTCGCCATGATTTCTCCTTGCTACAAGCTATACATATTCAGTATATATTATAACACAAAAAGCGGCTGACATAAGCTGTCAGCCGCAAAGAAATGCGAAATTTTTACGATATTTTACTTCACAACGATGGTAATGTTGTGTTCATCAGCAAGTGCTATAGTTTTTTCACGCTCGGTAATCAGCGTATTGCCTGCTTCGATGATAATTCCCGTCGCTCCGGCATAAATCATCGACTCCAAGGTCTTGGTGCCAAAGCCAGGAATATCGAAGCGCTGATCCTGCGCAGGCTTAGCAGCCTTCGCTACAATAACGCCGCCCTTGCCCAGATAGCCGCCGCGCAGAATGCAGGCATCAGTGCCTTCAATCGCTTCGACTGCCATCACAGCCCGATTCTTGACTACGACCGTCTGGCCGATATCCAGTCCGCCGATAGCCTTCGCCATCTCAAATCCAAACTCCATATCTGCCAGCTCAGCCTCTGTCGGCTTACGCTTCGTGAGTACGCCAGGCTGCGGCAGCAGCGGCTTGATCAGCAACGTCTGATCCATAACCTCAATGCCCTCGCCCTCAAGCTCCTTGACGATAGCGTTCATAATCGTATCGTCCTTGCGGTCAGGCACAGAAGCGAGAATCTTAATCGCACGCAGGTCAGGCACAATCGCACCAGCCTTATACAGAACCTCTTTCGTAACCTTGCCGATCATCGTAACCTTCGTTACTTTATTTTTTTTCAGCGTAGAAATAATCTTGCCAATCTTGCCGATGTTGATGTCATAATAAACATCTACGCTCGTCGGCAGCTCCTCGTCGATACCGGGAACAACGCCCACAGCAACAACCTTATAGCCCTGCTGCTTCGCAGAACGGGCAACATCGACCGGCAGATGGCCTACGCCGGAAAGTACGCCTAAAACTTCCATAGCTTAGCCTCTGCGAGTACGGATGATACCGCGTTCAACATTGCGCAGGAAACGCAGCAGATGCTCAAGCGGCTCGCTGCTGGTAAGCTCCTGCTCCATAGTGCTGATAGCGTCCTGCAGAGACAGACCGCTGCGATAGAGGATGCGGAAAGCTTTTTTTAGCTCGCTGCGCTCTTCCGCAGGCATACCTGCACGAGACAGGCCGACACTGTTCAGACCGGAAACAAAAGCCGGATCGCCGGAGCAGATCATGAACGGCGGAACATCCTGACTTACGCGTGCCATGCCGCCAATCATAACATTACGGCCAATCTTGCAGAACTGATGCACTGCAGACAGACCGCCGATAACAGCACGGTCCTCAACAATAACATGACCTGCAAGCGTAGCCACATTAGACATAATAACATTGTTGCCTACGATGCAGTTATGTGCTACATGGGTGTAAGCCATCATGAGAATATTATTGCCGATGCGGGTTTCATTGCCCTCGCCGCATGCACGGTGAACAGTGCAGCATTCGCGGAAGGAGCCGCCGTCGCCAATAATCGTATAGGTTTTTTCACCTACAAATTTCAAATCCTGCGGTTCTGCACCAATAGAGCAGCCCGGGAAAAACTGGCAATTCTTGCCGATTTTAGTGTATGGATGGATAGTCACATGTGCGCCAATTACGCAGCCGTCACCAATCTCCGTTTCCTCGTCAATAACAGCAAAGGGACCAACGCTTACGTTCTTGCCAAGCTTCGCAGACGGATGAATGATGGCAGTTTCATGGATACCATTAGTTGGCATAATAACCGAACTCATTATTTTCACTCCCCAAATAAGATGTTAATCAAGCATTTAAATACAAATATAATACTATAATCATGGGTACCCACAATTTTTCACACGGCAAAAATCACAGTCAGATGAATTTAGCATTAATTTGGGCTGTTTTTCTCGCTTATACTATAGTTTACAGCCTTTTTATATTTTTTCTTGCTTAATTTTTGGGGTCCATAATAGCAAAGGTGCAGTCGCATTCGCAGGCTACCTTGCCGTCAACCTTGCCCTCGCAATGGATAATGCCCATGTTGCCGCGCATAATCTTCGTTACCTCGGCAGTAGTCACAACCTGGTCGCCAGGCACAACCTGCTTGCGGAAGCGTACATTGTCGATTTTTGCAAATACAGCAATCTTGCCACGGTTTTCTTCCGGGTACAGCATAGCAACGCCGCCAACCTGCGCCATAGCCTCAATCAGCAGTACGCCAGGCATAATCGGCTCGTCCGGGAAATGGCCTAAGAATTGCATTTCGTTAGCCGTAATATTTTTGATGCCTACGGCACGCTTCATCGGTTCAACTTCCAGAATACGGTCTACAGCAGCATAGGAT
>URVO01000145.1 GCA_900551335.1 uncultured Phascolarctobacterium sp. | reverse complement strand
AACGCCTGCCTCAATCGCTGCCAAGGCCAGCTTATAATCAAAATGAATATCAGCAATAACCGGAATCGGGCTTTCCTTGCAAATAGTCTTCAAGCCCTCCGCTGCTGCCATATCCGGCACAGCACAGCGGATAATATCACAGCCTGCCTCTGCCAGACGCTGAATCTGCTCCAGTGTCGCCGCAGCATCGTCTGTATGTGTGTTAGTCATAGACTGCACGGCAATCGGAGCATCGCCGCCCACAGCCACGCTGCCAACGTGCAGCTGGCGGGTTTTTCTACGTTCTATCACTTTCGTTCACCTCTTAACGTGTTATATCCTTAAAGGTTGAGAAGACCGTCAGCGCCAGAATCAGCGCCACGCCTATCATCTGAATGTTCGTCATCGCCTTGCCGCCCAAGGGCTTGCCACGCAGCGCCTCCAGCAGCAGCAGTACAAAATGACCGCCATCAAGTGCAGGCAGCGGCAGCAGATTGATAACACCAAGGTTGATGCTCAAAAAGGCCACAAAGTTCATCAGCGGCAGTAGACCCTTCTCGGCAACCTGTCCGGCCATCTGAGCCACGCCGATAGGACCGGCCACGTCAGCAGGCGCATTGCCGCTCACGATTCTGTACAAGCCGCTCACCATAGACAGGCCGATATTCTTCGTATAGATAAAGCCCTCTTTTATCGAGCCGAAGAAGCCCAGCGATTCCTTCGAAAACTTCGGACTTACGCCGATTAAGGGACGGCCTGCGTCCTTATCGAACATCGGCGTCATCTTATAGGTCTGCAGCACGCCGTTGCGTTCAGCAGTCAGCGTAACCTCCTCTGTGCCTGCCTTACGCAGGTTCAGCACAACATCGGTCCACGTCTCTACATTTTTGCCGTCGATAGTCACGATGCGGTCACCGGCCTTGAGGCCTGCACGTGCCGCAGCCATCTCATCGACAACAGTGCCCAGCACCGGCTCGTTCACGAGCTGCAGCCTGCCCTCCACCATAAAAATGCCGCTGAACAGGATAATCGGCAAAATAAAGTTCATCAGCGCACCGGCCAGAATAACCAGCATACGCGCCGGAATCGGTTTAGAATTAAAAGCGTTCGGCTCCACCGGGTCATCAGGATCCATACCGGCAATTTTATTATAGCCGCCCAGCGGAATTGCACGCAGGCTATAAAGCGTCTCGCCGTCCTTCTGCTGATAAATCTTCGGACCAAAGCCAATCGCAAACTCATCAACACGCATTCCCGTCATTTTTGCCGTAATAAAATGACCAAATTCGTGTACAGTAACTAAAACGCCAAATACAAAAATGGCAGCTAAGATAGTTAACACTGAAACCTCCTTTTCAAACCGTCGTTAAAGCAGAGTGCCTCAATGGCGGTTTTGCAATCCCTCGATTACGCGCTGCGCCTCAGCTCTTGCCCACGCATCCGCCTGCTCAATATCCTCAATCTGTGGCTCTGCCACATTGTCATGCGCCTGCGTAACCGCAGCTGTGATATAGGGAATATCCAGATATTTAATTTTATCATGCAAGAAGGCGTTGACTGCCTCCTCATTCGCCGCATTGAAGGCACAGGGAAGCGTGCCGCCTGCCTTGCCGCAGTCTACAGCGATTTTCAGCGACGGGAAAGCCTCCAAATCAGGCGCTTCAAACGTCAGGCTGGCAGCCTTCACCAGATCAAGCTGCTCAAAGCTGTAATCGAAGCGGTCCGGCCAGCTCAGCGCATACTGAATCGGCAGACGCATATCCGGCTCGCCCAGCTGCGCAATCACGCTGCCATCGCAAAACTCCACCAAGCTATGCACAATGCTCTGCGGATGCACAACAACGTCAATCTTATCATAAGGCATATCAAACAGCCAATGTGCCTCCATAACCTCCAGACCCTTGTTCGCCAAGGTGGAGGAGTCGAGCGTCACCTTCGGCCCCATGCTCCAGTTGGGATGCTTGAGGCATTGCGCCAGAGTTACATTTTCCAGCTCACTGCGCTTTTTGCCGCGGAATGGACCGCCGCTCGCCGTAACGATCAGGCGCTTGACTTCCTTTTCTGCGCCGCCGCGCAGAGATTGGAAAATTGCACTGTGCTCGCTGTCAACCGGTGTCAGGCTAACGCCATGCTTACGCACTGCCGCCATAACCAGGCTACCGGCAGCAACCAGCGTTTCCTTATTCGCCAGCGCAATGTTCTTGCCGCATTCAATAGCCGCCAGCGTCGGACGCAGACCGGCGTAGCCGACCATAGAGGCCAGCACGGTATCTGCACCGTCATACGTTGCCGCCGCCAGCAGGCCCTCGTCACCGGCAAGAATCTTCGTCTTGCCATGATAGCGTGCTGCCAGACGCGCTGCAGCGTCCTTATCGCTCAAAACAGCAATATCCGGCTCAAACTGACGAATCTGCTGCTCCAGCAGCTCGTCGCTTCTGTGTGCGGCCAAGGCACGCACCTTTAACTTATCAGGATTTGCAGCCACAACCTCCAGGGTTTGCTTGCCAATGGAGCCTGTGCTGCCTAAAAGAGAAATATGCTTCATAAATTATACCTCTGACACCCCTCCGTCGCAGCGAAGTGACTGGGGGTGTCATGAAAACCTAAAACATTGCAAAGATGCTCATGATCATCAGCAGATAATAGACAACCGGTGCCGTAAACAGCAGGCTGTCAAAACGGTCCAGCACGCCGCCATGACCGGGGAACAGCTTGCCCGAATCCTTAACCTCAAAGGAACGCTTGAGAATGGATTCCACAAGGTCGCCCACAGGCGCAAAAAACGCCACAGCCACAGCAACAACCACAGCCTGCCACAGCGGAATACCCAGGCAGACAATGCACAGCGCCATAACCACGATAAAGCAGCCCACAAAGCCGCACACTGCACCCTCGAAGGATTTCTTCGGGCTTACGCTGCAAAACGGCGTTTTGCCAAACGCACGGCCAAAGAAATAAGCGAAGGTGTCGCTTGCCCATGTGCCAAACAGCACAATCCACAGGCAGATTTCGCCATATTCAAACACTCTGAAGCCCAGGTCGATATGCGGACCGCCATCAAAGGCACGCAGAATAATGATGTGTGCCATCAGCAGGCCGCAGTACAGCATACCCCAGGCCGAAAGTGCCGTATCCGTCTTCCAGTTCGCCTCACCGCGGTTGCAGTGACGCCACAGGCCTTCAATCGGAATAAAAACGAAAAACAGCGTCGCCAGCATCAGCATAAACGCCAGCGTAAAGACCTGCTCCATCTCCACATAATAGCCAACGCCGGCCATAGCCACAAGCAGAATTGTGCCCACGCCGCTCGTCAGCGGATAAACATGATAGCCCTTGCTTTCAGCCATCTTTTGAAACTCATACCAGGCTGCGGCAGCAAGGAAGGAAACAGCGGCGTTGAAAATCAGGCCGCCCTTAGTGATAATGGCAATCGCTGCCGCGATACCGATTACACCAGTAATAATACGTGTTAACATTGCTTGAATTACATCCTTTGTTATTATATTATACCCTCGAAGCTGACTGAGGGGTATTACTTCAGTCCGCCAAAACGACGCTCTCGTCCCTGAAACGCAAGAATCGCTTCAACAAGATGGTCCGGCGTAAAGTCAGGCCAGAAGGTTTTCGTTGTCCAGATTTCTGCATAAGCAATCTGCCACAGCAGGAAGTTGCTGATACGCAAATCTCCGCCGGGACGGATTAAAAGGTCAGGCGCAGGCAGACCTTGCGTATACAAATGGTCCTCTACAACCTTATTATCTATATCCTCTACGGCCAGCTTCCCTGCTGCAGCCTCCGCTGCAATCGAGCGCACTGCGTGCAGAATCTCTGCCTGTCCGCCGTAGTTTATAGCCAAATTCAAAATAATACCGGTGTTGCCCTTGGTCGCCTCAATCGCATGATCCATCTTCTGCTTAACAATCTCCGGCAGACCTTCACGCGAGCCGATAAAGCGCACCTGTACATTGTTTTCGTTAAATTCATCAATCTCATTCGTCAGATAGCGGCTCAAAAGCTCCATAATGAAGCTAACCTCCGTCACCGGACGCTTCCAGTTTTCCGTAGAAAAGGCATAGGCACTGATAACCTTTACACCCAGCTTATCAG
>URVO01000144.1 GCA_900551335.1 uncultured Phascolarctobacterium sp. | reverse complement strand
CCTCGGCAATAATTCCCCAGTCAGCCTTGCCCTCGTAAAACTGCTGACGCGTGCGTCCATGCACAGCCACAGCACTCACGCCTGCGGCCTCCACAGCCTTGGCAATCTCTACGGCGTTGCGGTTGCTGTCATCCCAGCCTGCGCGAAACTTCACCGTCACCGGAATCTTCACCGCCTTCACCATCGCTGCCAAAATATCATGTGCCAGCTGCGGCTGCTTCATCAGCGCCGAGCCCTCGCCGTTATTGACAATCTTCGGCACGGGACAGCCCATGTTGAAATCAATCATATCCGCGCCACTGGCCTCCACCATACGTGCAGCCTCAGCCAGCTCCTCCGGCACACTGCCGAAAAGCTGAATCGCTGTCGGACGCTCGCCGTCATCAATGCGCAGCATCTCCGTTGTCTTGACATTTTTATAGAGCAGGCCCTTGGCACTCACCATCTCCGACACCGTCATGCCGCAGCCAAGACGGCGGCAGATAAGACGGAAGGGCAGGTCAGTAATGCCTGCCATCGGCGCCAGCGCCAAAGGCGCAGCCAATTTTATATCACCAATCTGCATAACTAATCTCCTACAATTCTCAAAAATCAAAGCTATCTAAAAAGAGCTGCCGCAATGCGACAGCTCAGCAAATATCTATAAAATTATTTGGCGTTCTTTTCGTACAGAATACGCAAGCCGTCAAGCGTCAGGAACGGTTCCACCACATCAATGCAGTCAGACTCAGCAGCCATAGTATTAGCAAAGCCACCGGTCGCAATAACATAAGCGTCGCCGCCCAGCTCCTTCTTCATATGGTTGACAATGCCCTCCATCTGACCGACAAAGCCATAAATAGCACCTGCCTGCATAGAGCTTACAGTGTTGCGGCAGATAACAGACTTCGGCTTCACCAGCTCGATACGCGGCAGCTTCGCTGCACGCTGGAACAGCGCTTCCGTAGAAATGCCAATGCCGGGAGCAATCGCGCCACCCAAATATTCGCCAGTCGGCAGCAGAGCACAGAAGGTATTAGCCGTGCCGAAATCAAGGATAATCATAGGCTTACCCAGATGACTGTACTTATGGAGAGCGGACACAGCGTTCACGATGCGGTCTGCACCAACCTCACGCGGATTGTCATAGCGGATAGAAATGCCATTTTTAATGCCAGGGCCGACAACAAGCGGCTTGATGCCAAAGTAGCGCTCGCACATATGGCACAAGGGAATCAGCACCGGCGGCACAACGCTGGAGATGATGATAGACGTAATCTTCGACATCTCCACAACACTATATTCGAACATGCTGCGCAGCATAATGCCAAATTCGTCAGCAGTTTTAGAACGGTCTGTAGAAAAACGCCAGTGAACCTTTAATTCCTTATCGTCGAAAACACCAGCAACGATGTTGGTATTACCCACATCCATAACAAGTAACATTATTTTGTCCTCCTCGGAACGTATGATTTTCGTTTGCAAAGTACGGCATAAAAGCCTTTCTTATTTTACCACATCGAGGAAATATTGCAATAGACTATATTGCAAAAAATATTTTTTAGAATTCGCCAGCCTAACCTGTTAAGCGTAAGCACCATTCTTCGCAGTCGCAGGTCTAATCGACACATCCCCGGCCACAACCTTCTCCTTGCTGCCATCCTCACGGCGTACAACCAAGAGTCCTTCCTCGTCAATATCCTCCGCCGTACCAAAATACGTCATATCCGGAGCGATAACCTTGACCTCCTGGCCCAGCGTGCAGGAATACTTGCGCCATTCGTCAAGCACAGGCCCAAAGCCCTGCTCAACAGCAGTCTCGTACAAATCCTCCATATTCTTCAGGATGTCGCACAAAAGCTCTACGCGTGTAAACGGCTCTGTAGCTGCATCGGCAACTGAAACTGCCAGCGGACGCACCTCCTCAGGATAATCCTCCGGTGTAGCATTCGTGTTGATGCCTGTACCGATAACAACGTAGTTGATATGACCAAATTCAGCATTCATCTCTGTCAGAATGCCGACGAGCTTTCTGCCCAGCAGCAGCACATCGTTCGGCCATTTAATCGCTGCCTTTACACCGGCAATTTTGTTAATGGCCTTGACTACAGCGACTGCGGCCAGCAGCGTGCATTTAGACGCCTCCTGCGGCAGGAACGGCGGCTTCAGGACAACGGAGAACCAGATGCCCTTCGCATAAGGAGAAATCCAGCCGCGCGACAGACGGCCCTTGCCTGCGCCCTGCTCCTCAGCAACGACCAGCAGGCCGTTCTCACAGTCCTCGTTCCCCAAAAGCTTCGCCAGATTGTTGCTCGAATCTATGGTATCACGATAGCAGATGTTGCGGCCCAGCCACTTCGTCTGCAGATGCGACAAAATCTCCTGCGGGAACAGACGGTCGGGAGACTCACGCAGAATATAGCCGCGCTTAGGCACAGACTCAATATTATAGCCCTCATTCTTCAGGGCCTGGATGTGCTTCCAGATAGCAGTACGCGAAACCTCCAGCTGACGAGAAATCTCCTCACCAGACAGCGGCTCCGTGCCGCTTTTTCGTAAAAGCTCCAAAATACGTTTACGCATATATATCATTCCTCTCATGTTTGCTTCGTATCTGATGCCTGACAATGCAGACATACTTCTAAGCAAAGAGTAACACCACGTTAACTAAAAGTCAAGTGAAAAGTAAACGAAGAGGGCAAGAAAAAAGAGCTGCCGCAGCAGCGGCAGCTCTCTAAAGCTTTACTTATGAACTTTTAGGACTTATGCGCCATAGCAACGGCATGACGCAGCATGAGCTTATGCTTGCGCCAGCGATAGCACAGCATCGGCAGCACCAGCATCGGCACGCCAGCATAGAGCGTTTCGCGCAGCTCCGGTGTAAGCGCCATAACTGCCAGGCAGAAAACCTGCGACCAGATGCCGAAGTTAGTTACGTAAGGGAACAGCGGAGTTTTATATTTCAGCTCACCCTCACGGCCCGCTGCAATCATATTACGGCGGCTCCAGCAGATGGAAATCCAGGCCATCGCACCGGTAAAGCCGGATACAGACAGCAGATAGGTGTACATCGTGGAATCAGGGTTAAATGTATAGAACACAATAACCGCCCAGCATGCGCACACAGAAACGATAATCGAATTCTGCGGCATACCGTTTTTGTTGAGCTTGCCCAAGAAGCTCGGTGCCATCTCCATACGAGCCAATGCATGCAGTGCACGCGCACCACCATAAAGGCCGGAGTTAGCGCAGGAAATGCCTGCCACAAGCACTACAAAGGCGATGAAGGAGGCCATGCCTTCCAGACCATATTCAGCCAATGCAGCAGCAAAAACGCTTTCCTTCAGATTTGCCTTATCCCAAGGCATAATCGAAAGCAGCAGAGAAATCGGAATAATATACAGCGCAATTACACGCCAGGAAACATTACGTACAGCTACAGGAATGCTCTTTCCCGGGTTTTTGCATTCGCCGGCAGCCAGACCGATGATTTCCGTACCCTGGAAGTTAACCAGAATAATAACCATCGTCAGGATAATCGGCCAATAGCCCATCGGTGCAAAGCCTCCCTGTGAAAGCAGGATGCTTGTACCCAGATAACCCTGAGTACCAATAAGGCCAAGAACAATCAGACCAGCAACGCCACAGAAGGCTACCAGAGCGGAGATTTTGATAATGGAAAGCCAAAATTCGCTTTCGCCAAAATTATCAACATGGAAAAGATTGATAACCGTCACCAGCAGGCCGAAAAGAATCGCCCACCACATCTGGCTCACCGCAGGAACAAAGTTATTCATGATAATACCTGCAGCAATCATTTCTGAGGGAACGTAGGCCATCCAGTTAAGCCAATAGGCCCAGCCCACGCCACACGCCCAGGTTGAAGAAATATTCTCTTTAGCATACGTAACAAAGGAACCGGAGATTGGCTTGGCAACAGCCAGCTCCGCCAGACACATCATAACTGCCAGCACAATTGCGCCGCCGAGCAGATATGCCAGTATAATTGCAGGCCCGGCCTGCTCGATGGCATAGCCAGCCCCCAAAAAGTAGCAGCTGCCGATGATGCCGCCAATGGAAATCATCTGCAGATGTCTGTTCTTCAAACTTCTATTCATTGTTGGTTCGTTCATAGCCTTAA
>URVO01000143.1 GCA_900551335.1 uncultured Phascolarctobacterium sp. | reverse complement strand
GGAACGATGATTGGGCTTCATATCGTATTTGCTGCCAAAGTCACCGCGGTCAAGCAGCGTGATTTTCGCCTTGTCGCAGTTGAAGGCCTGGCGCAGATAGCGTGCCATGCCTGCCGGGTCTGCATCATCGAAGCAGGAGAAGATGTCGGCAGCGATGAAGCCAAGCTCCGGATAAATGTGCAGCGTTACATGGCCCTGCTTGCAGGCAGCGAGCAGAGAGTATTCGCTCTGGCCTTCCTCCTGAGAGCAGATAACGTGTTTGTTTTCCAGATGGAATTCTTCGCAGCCTGCGAGCAGCAGCTCTTGTGCTTTTTCTGTATTGCTGAGCTCGTTGACGCCGCAGTTATACATATCTATAGCGATTAGTTTACCGGTAAATTTCTTTGGTTGCATTCTTACACCTCATTAAAAAATAATTAGCCTGTCTGTGGCTTGTTGCATGATAAAACAGCAGACTATATAACACTTTAATTATAGCGAAATTTATAATGCTTGTAAAGTCGATTTGTTGTCGTAAATGAGGAAAGTGTGTTATAATGATAGCAGTGATTTAAACGTTTGTTTTGCATGGTGGTGAAATAATGGAAAAACTGGAAGCAGTTATTGACGATATAGTGTTTCAGAGCGACGACGGTATGTTCTGTGTGCTGCGCGTAGAGAATAAGGCTAACGGGCGCTTTAGCGCAGTTTATCACGGGACGGCGCCATACCTGGGCGAAAACGTGGTTATGGAGGGCGAGTGGACGGAGCACGCACGCTTTGGCAAGCAGTTCAATGCTGCGACGCTCAGCGTGGTGCAGCCGACGTCTGTCGTCGGCATCGAACGCTTTCTTGCCTCCGGTGCCGTGAAGGGCATTGGTCCGGCGACGGCGGCCAAAATAGTCGATATGTTCGGTGAGGATACGCTGGATATCATGGGAAATTATCCCGAACGGCTGGCGAAGGTGCGTGGCATCAGCGCGAAGAAGGCTGTAGCGATTGGCGAGGCCTATAAGGAGCTGTCGGGACTGCGTGAGCTGATGATGTTCCTGGAGGCTAACGGCGTGTCGAGCGGCTATGCGGCGCGTCTGCAGGCAGTGTATGGCAATACGGCGATTACGCGAATAAAAGAAAATCCCTACTGCCTGGCGCGTGATATTGACGGCATCGGCTTCAAGACGGCGGACAGGATTGCTTTGGCGATGGGCTGGGAGCACGACGCACCGCAGCGTCTGGCAGCAGGCCTTTTTTATGCGCTGGAGCAATCGACGAGCGTTGGTCATACCTGCGTGCCGGAGGAGCTTTTGGTCAGAGAAACGGCACGCGCGCTGGTTGTTGCTGCCGCAGATGTGCAGGAGGTTTTCTCTGCGCTGCTCGAGCACGACCTCATGCGGACAGAGGAGGTCGGCGGTACGCGGCTTGTTTATCAGGAGGCGCTGTATCGTGCGGAGGTGGAAACGGCGAGAAGACTGCTGTATTTGCGTGACCAGGCTAAGCCGATTACGCGCGTGAATGCGGACGAGGTTATTGCGCGCTGGGAGCGCGAGGCAGGCATTACGCTGGCGGCGGAGCAGCGGCAGGCGATTTATGCTTCGCTGGAGCATGGCGTCTTTGTGCTGACGGGTGGTCCCGGTACTGGTAAGACAACAGTTGTTAAGGGCATCCTAAACGTGCTTAAGCAGGCAGGCTGCCGCATTCTTCTGGCAGCGCCGACGGGCAGGGCGGCACGCCGTTTGTCGGAGAGCGCGGAGCATCCTGCGTCGACCGTACATAGATTGCTTGAATGCCAGCCGTCGAGCGACGGTCTGTGCTTTAATAAAAATGATGAGGACCCGCTGGATGCGGAGGCGATTATCGTCGACGAGGCTTCGATGCTGGATATCCGTCTTGTCTATTATCTGCTTAAGGCTGTGCAGGGCGGCTGCCGCCTGATTTTCGTGGGCGACGTGGATCAGCTGCCTTCCGTAGGACCAGGCAATGTGCTGAAGGATATTATTCGTTCGGGAAGAATGCCTGTTGTGCGCCTGGAAAATGTTTTCCGTCAGGCAGAGGTCAGTCCGATTGTGCTCAATGCGCATAAGATTAACCGCGGCCAGATGCCGGAGTTTACTCCGGGCGAGCAGGGCGAGTTTGCGCTGACGGAATTTACCGATGAGAATCAGGCAGCTGATTTTGTGGCGCGGCGTTATGCAGAGCTGACGATGAATGGCGACTGGCGCAGCGTGCAGGTGCTTACGCCGATGCATAAGAATCCCTGCGGCGTGCAGAATCTGAATAAGCTTTTGCAAAAATATCTCAATCCACCTGCGCCGAACAAGGCAGAGCTGAATATTCCCGGCAACGTCCTGCGCGTGGGCGACAAGGTGATGCAGATTCGTAATAATTATGAGAAGGACGTTTTCAACGGCGATATCGGACGCGTTATCCGCATCGTCGGCAAGAGCGCGACGGTTGATTTTCCTGAGCGTCCCGAGGGTGACCATGTGACCTATACTGAGAGCGAGGTGGAGGAGCTGCAGCTTGCCTATGCCATGAGCGTGCATAAGTCGCAGGGCAGCGAATATCCCTACGTCATCCTGCTGATGGTGCGCAGTCATTACATTATGCTGCAGCGCAACCTGCTCTATACGGCGGTGACGCGTGCAAAGGAGCGTGTGCTCATCGTCGGCAGCAAGAATGCCGTGCGCACGGCAGTGGAAAACGACAAGACGAGGCGGCGCTACAGCCTGCTGGCAGAGCGTCTGCAGGAAAGCAGCGAGGTGTTCTGATGCAGAGTATTTGGCGTGAAATCGCTTATTATGGACGCGTGCTCAAGGAGCTTGTTTTTCCGCGTCGCTGCGTTGTTTGCGGCTATGGCATTGAGGCAGGCTATGTCTGTGAGCAGTGCCGCAGGAATTATCTTTTGCAGCGCGTGCTGAAGGGAGAGCCGCGCGAGGAATATCTCGCAGGGCAGGCGGAGCCTGTGGCGTTGGACGTTTTGGACAGCGTGCTGCTGCTTTATAAATACGATGGCGTGCTGAAGGACGCACTGCATCGCTGCAAGTTTGCAGCGGAGGCTGACCTGCTGCCTTTTCTGCGCGAGGAGGCGGAGGCAGGACTGCCCTCGGCCAAGCTGCGCTGGCTGGAGCAGTTTGATATCATCACCTGCGTGCCGACTTCGCCGGAGCGTTTGGCACAGCGTGGCTTTGATGTGCCGCAGGAGCTGTTTGGTCCGCTGCTGGATCAGCGCAGCGGCAGGTCAGTGTACAGCGACGCAGTGCTGGAGCGCGTGCGTCACACGCATCCTCTGTTCGAGCTGGGACCGGAGGAGCGCAGGCAGGAGCTTATGGGCTGCTTCGCCTTGCGCGCACGCTTCGATGTCCGCGGCAGGCACGTTCTTCTTTGCGATGATATTTATACAACAGGCAGCACGCTGTGCGAGGCGGCGCAGGTGCTCAAGCGTGCCGGAGCGGCGAAGGTGAGCGCCTTGGCCTTTTGTGCGGCGCGCAGTCATTGGGAGTAAAATCTTTTTTATAAGGTCGCTTGCTGCGGCCTTTTTTCTTGCCTTTTTTATTACGAAAAGCGTATAATGTTATTAT
Source organism: uncultured Phascolarctobacterium sp. (assembly GCA_900551335.1). Classification (GTDB taxonomy): domain Bacteria; phylum Bacillota; class Negativicutes; order Acidaminococcales; family Acidaminococcaceae; genus Phascolarctobacterium_A. The sequence continues at coordinate 595 of URVO01000143.1, read as the reverse complement.
AATTGGGAAATTGTAAGCTTTGTGCTTATTTGCTAGAATGAGCAACGATATTGGGGGGAGAGAAGTGAATTTACAGAACCGTAAGGTAAAAATTGTTCTCGGCCTGCTGCTGGCGGTGTGCGTCATTATCGGCTACCGCATTTACAGCAACATTCAGGCTGACAGGGCGCGTGCGGCGAAGATGTCGCAGTCGCGCAGCATTGCCGTGGTGACGGCGCATCCTGTACGCCGGACGATTGTGCCGCAGCTGCATTTTTCCGGCAGCCTGGACCCGGAGTGGCAGGCGCAGGTGGCGGCGAAGGTTGACGGCCGTCTGGAAAAGGTTTATGTGCATGAGGGCGACCGCGTGGAAAAAGGTCAGGTGCTGGCAATTTTGGAGCAGATGGATACGGATGCCAATCTGCTGAGTGCCAAGGGCAGCTTCCTTGATGCGCAGACGAGTCTGCGTAAGGCTGAGACGGATTTGGCTCGCTATGAGAAGCTGTATGCGACGGGAGCAGTGTCGCAGCAGGTGGTGGACGATTATCGCTTTGCCCGCGATAATGCGGCTGCCAAGCTCGAGGCGGCGCGCGGCAGCTTGCAGATGGAATTTGTT
>URVO01000142.1 GCA_900551335.1 uncultured Phascolarctobacterium sp. | reverse complement strand
TGGCCGCCGTACCCGTGCAGTAGTTGTAACTGACAGCGGTCATATTATTTTGTCGGCTGTGCAGCCGGAAACTGTTGCTAACCGTCTGGTGGCACAGACTGCTGATACTGAGGAAGAGGAGTAAGCACATATGCATCATCATACAGAAAATGTTACTCCCAAGGGAGTTCTTTTAGTTGTTTCCGGTCCTTCCGGTGCAGGCAAGGGCACTATCTGCCAGCTGATTCGCGACCAGCTGCCTGATTTGGGTTATTCTATTTCTGTTACCACCCGTCAGCCGCGTGTAGGCGAGGTGGACGGCGTAAATTATTTCTTTAAGACTGTACCGCAGGTTAAGGAAATGATTGCCAACGGTGAGCTGCTGGAGTATGCTGAGGTTTATGGCAATTACTACGGCACGCCGCGCAAATATGTTGAGGACCTGTTGAACGCCGGTCAGGACGTGCTGCTGGAGATTGATATCCAGGGCGCACTGCAGATTAAGGAGCGCTTCCCTGAGGGCGTGTTCGTTTTCATCGTGCCGCCGTCCTTAGACGAGCTTTCCGCACGCATCTATAAGCGCGGTACGGACAGCGAGGATGTCATCAAGCGCCGCATGGCTTCTGCTGCCGGGGAATTGACATATGCACAAAAATATGATTATATTATTATAAACGATATTGCGGAAAAGGCTGCCAACAAGGTGCTGACCATTATGGAGGCCGAGCGCTACCGTGTAGCAAGAACGTATTTTATCGTTGATAGAATTTGCAAAGCAAAGCAATAATGGATTTTACAGGCACAGGCCTGTGTCTGCGTGAAAGTAAAGGAGTGAATTTATAATGTCTATGGTAGATCCCTCTATTGACTATTTGGCTGAAAAGGTTGACAGCAAATATACTTTAGTTATTTTGGCTGCGAAAAGAGCTCGCGAGCTGACTGTTCCTGGTGTAAACTCTGCTGAGAAAGAGGTTAGCGTTGCTCTGCGTGAAATCGCAGACGATAAAATTACCTACGAGCGTACTAAGAACGTATAATAGCAGGAGGAAATGAACCTTGTTACAGGGTAAGAAGATTGTTTTGGGCGTAACCGGTGGTATCGCCGTTTATAAGGCTGTTGACCTGGTGAGCCGTCTGCGTAAGGCAGGCTGCGAGGTGCGTGTGGTTATGACTGAGCATGCACAGCAGTTTGTGACGCCGCTGACCTTTAAGGAAATCAGCGGTAACGCTGTGGCTACGAGCATGTGGAATGCGAACCAGGAGTTTAACGTGGAGCATATTGCTCTGGCAAATTGGGCAGATGCCTTTTTAGTTGCACCTGCAACTGCTAATATTCTGGCTAAAATGGCCTGCGGTATTGCTGACGATTTGCTCAGCACCACGCTGCTGGCTGCACAGGCACCGATTGTTGTCTGCCCGGCTATGAATACTGGTATGTACCAAAATCCTGCTACTCAGGAGAATATTGCTAAATTACAGGAGCGTGGCGTGACTGTCATGCCGCCTGCTGTTGGTCATCTGGCCTGCGGCACAAGCGGCCCCGGCCGTCTGCCTGAGCCGCAGCAGATTGTAGAGTTCATGAGCGCGTTCTTCGCCGGACGCGAGGGCGACCTGCGTGGTCTGCGCGTACTCGTTACAGCTGCCGGCACACGCGAGCCGATTGATCCCGTGCGCTATGTTGGCAACCGTTCGAGCGGCAAGATGGGCTACGCTGTAGCACAGATGGCTGCGGAGCGTGGTGCCGACGTGCTGCTGATCAGCGGTCCTTCTGCTTTGGCTGCGCCGCCGAATGTGCGCGTGGTGAATGTCGAAACAACGAACGAGATGCTTGAGGCCTGCCTTGCTGCCTATGGCGATGTAGACATCGTGATTAAGGCCGCTGCTGTGGCTGATTATCGTCCGCGCGATGTGGCAGACCAAAAGATTAAAAAGAAAACTGACGATGCTTTGACTGTTGTGATGGACAAGAACCCGGATATTTTGAAAACGCTGGGTGCTAAAAAAGAGCAGCAGGTGCTGGTCGGCTTCGCTGCGGAGACGCAGAATTTGCTGGCTAATGCGCGCGAAAAGGTTGTCAAAAAGAATCTGGACATGATTGTGGCTAACGACGTAACCGCTGCCGGTGCCGGCTTCAACTCTGATACGAACATCGTAAAATTCCTGTTTGCGAATGGCGATGTGCGTGAGCTGGAGCAGATGCCGAAGGTTGATGTAGCTAACAAAATCCTTGATGAAGCCATCCGTATTCGTAATAAACGCCAGGCTTAATCGCATAAAATATTAATAAGCTTGCGTATAGCGCAGGTGTTAGGCATATTTGTGAATTTGTGCAAAAAACACTTGCTATTCCTAAGCGTTTGCTATATAATAGTCATCGTAATAAATTTCATATTACTCATCAAGAGCGATGGAGGGAATGGCCCTGTGAAGTCGCAGCAACCATTGCAGAGTGACATCTGTAAACGGTGCTAAGTCCTGCAGCAACAGCTGTAAGATGAGAATGCTTAAAGGATAATTTGAGGCGTTCTCATAAGGAGAACGCCTTTTTTATACCATATTGATGATTTGCTTAGTGAAAGGAGCACAAACATGAGAAAATTATTTACTTCTGAATCCGTAACTGAAGGACATCCTGACAAAATTGCTGACCAAATTTCTGATGCTGTCTTAGACGCTATTCTGGAAAACGATCCGAAGGGCCGCGTAGCCTGCGAAACCATCGTTACTACCGGTCAAGTGCATATCTTTGGTGAAATTTCTACAAGCTGCTATGTAGATATTCCGAAAATCGCACGCAAAACCATTATTGACATCGGCTATGACCGTGCTAAATATGGCTTCGACGGCAACACCTGCGGCGTTTTGATTTCCATCGACGAGCAATCTCCCGATATTGCTATGGGCGTTGACAAGGCTCTGGAAGCAAAAGAGGGCAAGGCTGCTGAGGAAGAAACCGGCGCCGGCGACCAAGGCATGATGTTTGGTTATGCAACCAACGAAACCGAAAGCTACATGCCGATGCCTGCATATCTGGCTAACAAGCTGTCTCTGCAGCTGACCAAGGTTCGTAAGGACGGCACTCTGGCTTATCTGCGTCCGGACGGCAAAACTCAGGTTACCGTTGAATATGACGACGGCAAACCGGTTCGCGTTGACGCTATCGTTATTTCCTCCCAGCATGCACCGGAGGTTTCCAATGAGCAGATCCGCGCTGACATTATCGAAAAGGTTATTAAACCGATTGTTCCGGCAGAAATGCTCGACGAAAATACCAAATACTATATCAACCCGACCGGCCGCTTCGTTATCGGCGGTCCGCAGGGCGATGCTGGTCTGACCGGCCGTAAGATTATCGTTGATACCTATGGCGGCATGGCTCGTCATGGCGGCGGTGCCTTCAGCGGCAAGGATCCTTCTAAGGTTGACCGCAGTGCTGCTTATGCTGCACGCTACGTTGCTAAAAACATCGTTGCTGCAGGCCTTGCAGACAAATGCGAAATTCAGCTGGCTTATGCTATCGGCGTTGCTCAGCCTGTATCCGTTCTCGTTGAAACCTTCGGCACCGGTAAAATTTCCGACGAAGCTATCTCCGAGCTGGTAAACAAAAACTTCTCCCTGAGCCCGAACGGCATCATCAAGGAGCTGAACCTGCTGCGTCCGCTGTACAAACAAACTGCTGCTTACGGTCACTTTGGCCGTACCGATATCGACCTGCCTTGGGAGCACACCGATAAGGCTGCTGCTCTGCGTGAACAAGCCGGTTTGTGAAAAAATTGAAAAGGGACTTTACAAAAGCATTTTAAGATGCTATAATGAAGTCACTTCTTCAAAACAGTAGCTTTCTAGCTACCAACAACTCAAAATTTAGTAAACCAGGCGAAAGCTTGGGACACAAAGCTATAGGGTCTTACCATTTTCATGGATGACAGCCAGTTGCCTTTCTTACAAGTTTGTGTAGGAAGTTTTCGGTGATGTCATTCTATGGCATCACCTTTTTTTGTGTTAATGATTTTGTCTTCCTTTTGCCACTTATGTGGCACATTATAAAATCCTAAAATCCAAAATCCTAAAAATCCAAAGAAAAAACCACGTTTAGGCTGCCAAACTAAACGTGGTTTTTTCTTTGTGCGCATAACCCCCAGTCATCGCTTCGCGATGCCAGCCCCCTTTGACGCTAAGACCCG
>URVO01000141.1 GCA_900551335.1 uncultured Phascolarctobacterium sp. | reverse complement strand
TGTATGTATTCAAGCAGTTCAGAGGACTGCTTTGGGAGGTAGATGAAGATGCATAAGTTTTTAAAATACGCTCTGGTGGGCGTGCTGACAATGTTCGCTCTCGTAGCTGCCGGCTGCGGCGGCGATGCTAAGGACGATAAAAAGGTTGATATGAATAAGCCTGTTATCGTTGGCGTAAATCCTGGTCCCCATGCGGTTATCATGGATAACGTGAAGAAGATTGCAGAGAAGAAGGGCCTGAAAATTGAAGTTAAGGAGTTCAGTGATTTTGTAACTCCGAACTCTGCTTTGGCTGCCGGTGAAATCTGGGCAAACTGCTTCCAGCATGAACCGTTCCTTAAGGCAACGATGAAGAAGGAGCCTTCCTTCAAGCTGGCTAAGGCCTTCAACACCGCTTTGTTCCCGATTAACATTTATTCTAAAAAGCTGAAGCCTGGCGACACCATTCCTGATGGTGCAAAAATCGCTATTCCGAACGATCCGACCAACGGTGGCCGTGCTCTGCTCGTGCTTGCTGCTCAAGGCCTGATCAAGGTTAAGGATCAGAAGGATATCACTACCAGCGTTAAGGATATTACCGATAATCCGCATCATTTCGAGTTTATCGAGCTGGAGGCTGCTGTTATTCCTCGCAGCCTGGATGATGTAACCTGCGCTGCTATCAACACCACCTATGCTATCAGTGCCGGTCTGGATCCCGTAAAGGACCCGATTGTGCGTGAAACGAAGGATTCTCTGTTTGTCAACATCGTTGCTGTACAAGAGAAGGACCTCAACGATCCGCGTCTGAAGATTTTCCAAGAGGCTTATCAGTCTAAAGAAAATGCTGAGTTCATTGAAAAGACCTTCCCGGGTTCTGCTTACTTAGGCTGGGAAAACAAATAATTTTATAGAAAGCCAACGAATAAAGCACCATCTGCTTCAGAAAAGCTCCTAGGAGTATATTAATACGCCGTCGTCGCTTTTCTTCACATCTGGTACTTTCTCGTTGGCTTTTTGGTTAGTGTGATTAGGAGATGACAATATGGATATTCAAAAGCAAATTGCTACTGTTTGGCCGCAGCTGCATGCCATGGCTGAGCCGGCGTTTCAAGAGGTGCGGACAGCGAAATTTGTTGCGGAAAGCTTGCGCGAGCTTGGCTATACGGTAGAGGAGAACGTGGGCGGCACGACAGCGGTTGTCGGCGTGCTCGACAGCGGCAGACCAGGACCGACGGTGGCTGTGCGCTCGGATATGGACTGCCTGCTGTTCAAGCAGGAGGATGGCAGCGAGAAGGCTATCCATGCCTGCGGTCATGATGCGCATATGACAGTTGCGCTGGCCGTAGCGCAGCTTGTTAAGGAGCAGGGGTTGCCCTGTGGCAGGGTGAAGCTGCTCTTTCAGCCGGCAGAGGAGATTGGCAAGGGTGCGCTGGTGCTGCTAGAGGCAGGCGCTCTTGATGATGTGCAGTATGCGCTTGGTTATCACATTATGCCGAAGGATATGGCGCGCAGCGGTCAGATTATCCCGCAGATCAACTGGACGGCCTGCACGCTTATCGAGGGAGAAATCCGTGGCCTGGCGGCGCATGGCTCGCAGCCGCACTTGGGCATTAACGCGATTGATGTTGGTGCGGCGATTGTCAATGCTGTCAATGCGCTGCATAGCAATCCGCTTCTTGGCGGCAGCGTCAAGACGACGCGCTTCATTGGCGGTGCAGGCTCACTCAATGCTATCTGCGATAAGGTGAGCATCGGCTTTGATCTGCGCAGCACGTCGAACGCTGAGATGCTTGTGCTGCGCCAAAAGGTTGCGGATATCGTGACGAATACGGCGAAGCTGTATGGCGCGGAGGGCGAAAGCCATATTGTCGGCACCTGTCCGGCGGCGGAGGCAGATCCGTCACTGCTGGCTTTAACGAAGGAGGTCATTGTTGACGTTTTAGGTACGCAGGGCTTATTGCCGGCGGCGAATATTACGGTGGGTGAGGACTTCAATTTCTTCAAGCAGGAGAAGCCGGAGCTGAAAACAGCAAGCCTGGGCATTGGCTGCGACCTGGAGCCGCGTCTGCATGATCCGGAAATGCACTTTGATCACGCTGCGCTTGAGCCGGCGGTGAAGGTGCTGGCACAGCTGACGCTGAAGCTGCTGCAGAACGCTTAAAGCCTTCCAATATTTTGGCTTTGCTGCTAAGTTGTACGTTAGACAAGGCTGTGGATAATTACAAAAACTAACAGATATTGCGACAATATATAAAAAGGTAGATTACAGGAATAAGGACAGCATGAAATGTTCTGAAAACGTTTATTTATGCTGTTCAGCTATTGGAAATTTTTGTACTATATGTTATAATAAATACACTATAGTATAGGTGTACTCGTACTTAAATGGTCAGATGGTTAACTCCTGACGGTCCCGCCGCTGTGAAGGCCTTGCGTCTAAGTCAGCAGCCAACCTATATGTTATTCTGAATCCACGGGTGATGGAGGCAGTTGGGTTTACTAATTGCATGGAATAGTTGTTGTTAGTTAATTCTGTCTTTATGACTTCTGTCGGATTCGGCAGAAGTCTTTTTTAATTATTGATAAGACTTATCATATGCTAGATTTAATTGCAAAGGAGCGGCGCTATGGAGGAATATCAATTTTCGCAGGGAAAAAACCTGCGCTGTGGTTATACAACCGGCAGCTGTGCGACCGCTGCATCTAAGGCTGCTGCGGCAATGCTGCTGACGGGGGAACGCATTGATTCTGTGCGAATCGATACGCCGAAGGGCATTGTGCTGAACCTTGAGCCGCTGGAGGTTATGCTGACAGCGGATTTTGCCAGCTGCGCTATTCGCAAGGATTCAGGCGATGACCCTGATGATACTAATGGCGTGCTTGTTTATGCCAAGGTTGAAAAAACTGCTGAGCCTGGAATCATGATTGAAGGCGGTGTAGGCGTTGGCCGTGTGACGAAGCCTGGCTTGGCCTGTGCAGTCGGCGGTCCGGCGATTAATCCGACGCCGCGCAAGATGATTACTACGGAAGTAGGCAAGGTGATGACAGATGCCGGCTACACTGGCGGCTTGAAGGTGACGATTTCGATTCCTGCAGGCGTGGAAATCGCCAAGAAAACCTTTAATCCGCGCTTGGGTATTATCGGCGGCCTGTCTGTGCTGGGCACAAGCGGTATCGTTGAGCCGATGAGCGAGAAGGCGCTGGTGGAAACGATGTACGTCGAGATTCGTGCGCAGCAGGCGGCAGGCAACAAAAACCTGCTGGTGTTCTTCGGCAATTATGGCGAAGACTTTACGCGTGACGAGATGAAGCTTGACTTGGAGGGCCATGTGACCTGTAGCAACTTTGTCGGCGAGCTTTTGGATTACGCTGTGTTCTGCGGCTTTGAGACACTGCTTTTAATCGGTCACTCCGGTAAGCTGGTCAAGGTGGCGCAGGGCGTTATGAATACGCATTCCAAGTATGCTGACTGCCGTACAGAGCTTTTTGCTTTGGAGGCTATGTTCCATGGAGCTTCTGTGGAGGTGGGCAAGGAGATTTATTCCTGCCTGACAACTGACGAGGTAACCAAGGTTCTGAAGCGGGAGAATATTTTTGAACCCGTGATAGAGAAGGTTACAGACAAAATTGATTTTTACATGCAGCATCGAGTGCATGGGAAAATAAAAACTGCTGCTTTGATGTTTTCTAATGTTTATGGTATTTTAGGCAAAACTAAGTATGCAGACGAGCTTGTAGAGCTACATAAGAGAAAAGGAGTATGAGAAATATGAGAGGTAAACTTTATAGCGTAGGTATCGGCCCCGGAGATCCGGAGCTGATGACATTAAAGGCAGTACGTCTGCTGAAGGAGTGCGATGTTGTTGCATTGCCGCAGGGTGATAATGGTGTACTGACCGCAAAAAATATTGTTAATCAGATAGTCAATCTGGACGAAAAACCACAGCTGGTTGTGTATATGCCCATGACGAAGGATATGGCTGCTATGGATAAAGCTCATCGCGAAGGCGCTGATGCTATCGAAAAACTGTTGGATGAAGGCAAAAACGTTGTTTTCATTACTCTGGGCTGCCCGACTGTTTATGCAACCTGCATTTATGTGCATAAGCTGGTGCTGCAGGATGGCTATGACGCAGAGCTGGTTGCTGGTGTAACCTCTATCTGTGCAGTAGCTGCAAAGC
>URVO01000140.1 GCA_900551335.1 uncultured Phascolarctobacterium sp. | reverse complement strand
AAATCCGGGAATGCTGGCTCCGTTTATCGGCTTTACGGAAGCGGAGGTTGCGCTGTTATGTGCCAAATACCATAAGGATTTTTCAGAAGTGAAGCGTTGGTATGATGGTTATCTTTTGGGCGATTATCATGTTTATAATCCCTGCGCAGTTGTTAATTTGATTTTCCAAGGGACGTTTCAGAGCTATTGGACGCAGACAGGCACCTATGAATCCATTTTGCCTTTAATCAGCATGGATTTTGATGGATTGCGTACAGCGATTATAGATATGCTTGCTGGCGCTTCTGTCGATGTTACGCCATACTTTTTCCAAAATGACATGGTGAGCTTTAGGGATAAGGATGATGTGCTGACTTTGCTGATACATCTTGGATATCTTGGCTTTGACCAGCTGCGCAAGCAGGCATTTATCCCCAATGAAGAGATTCGTTTTGAATTCGCTATGGCGACAAAATTGAATAAGTGGAATGAGCTGATTAATTTTCAGCAGGAGTCTCGTAGCTTAGTGACGGCAGTTTTGCGGAAGGATGAAGAGGCTGTAGCTGAGCTGTTGGAGAAAATTCATAATCAATATACTTCTGTAATTAAATATAATGACGAAAATTCTTTAAGCAGTGTGCTAACTATTGCTTTTTTAGGTACAATGGAGAATTACTTTAAGCCTGTAAGAGAATTGCCGACTGGACGTGGGTTTGCTGATTTCGTATATATTCCCAAGCCAGAGTACAGAGGTGATTATCCTGCTTTAGTTGTAGAGCTGAAGTGGAATCAGTCAGCCGACACTGCCTTGAAGCAGATTAAAGAGAAAAAATATACGGAGTCGCTTGCAGAATACGCTGGCAGCTTGCTTTTGGTAGGCATTAATTATGATAAGAAAACTAAGGAACATGTTTGCGTTATAGAAGAAGCGATTAAGTAGAGCAAGAGATTTTTAGTTAAGCTGGAAGTGAAACAACATGGACTTTAAAATTCAAGCCCCCTTCGAGCCTGCCGGTGACCAGCCGCAGGCTATTGAGAAGCTGGCGGAGGGCGTGGAAAAGGGCTTGCGCACGCAGGTTTTGCTAGGCGCGACGGGTACAGGCAAGACCTATACGATTGCGCAGGTGATTAACAGGGTGCGTAAGCCGACGCTGGTTATCGCGCACAACAAGACGCTGGCAGCACAGCTGGCAAGCGAGCTGAAGGCGTTCTTCCCGGAGAATGCTGTGGAATATTTTGTTTCCTATTACGATTATTATCAGCCGGAGGCGTATATTCCCCAGTCCGACACTTATATCGAGAAGGACGCGTCGATTAACGATGAGATTGATAAGCTGCGCCATAGCGCGACGAGTGCGCTGTTCGAGCGCAAGGACGTTATCATCGTGGCGAGTGTTTCCTGCATTTACGGCTTGGGTGCACCGCAGGAGTATTATGATATGGTGCTTTCGCTGCGCCTCGGCCAGACTATTGACCGTCAGCGCATTCTGCATAAGCTGGTGGAGATTCAGTATACGCGTAACGATATAGATTTCAAGCGCGGCACCTTCCGCGTGCGCGGCGATGTGATTGAGGTTATTCCGGCGGCGTATGGCGAGAAGGCTGTGCGTATCGAGATGTTCGATGATGAGGTCGACCGCATTGTGGAGTTCGACGTGCTGACAGGCGAGATTCTGGCGCAGCGCAACCATGTGGCGATTTTCCCTGCATCCCACTATGTAACGAGCCGCGAGAATCTGGAGCGGGCGATGGGCGATATCCGCGAGGAGCTGGGCGAACGTTTGGAATATCTCAACGAGCATTACAAGCTGCTGGAGGCACAGCGCTTGGAGCAGCGCACGAATTATGACTTGGAGATGATGCAGGAGATGGGCTATTGCTCCGGCATCGAGAATTATTCGCGCCATCTGGCAGGGCGTAAAGCAGGTGAAGCGCCGTTTACGCTGGTGAATTATTTCCCCAAGGATTTTCTGCTCGTGGTGGATGAGTCGCATGTGACGCTGCCGCAGATTCGCGCGATGTACGCGGGTGACCGTTCGCGCAAGGAGATGCTTGTGGAGCATGGCTTCCGCCTGCCGTCGGCTTATGATAACAGGCCGCTGACCTTTGACGAGTTCCAGCAGCAGATTAAGCAGGCGATTTATGTTTCGGCAACTCCTGCGAAGTATGAGCTGGAGCAGGCCGAGCAGGTGGTGGAGCAGATTATCCGTCCGACAGGACTTTTAGACCCCGAGATTGAGATTCGTCCGATTAAGGGACAGATAGATGATTTATTAGGCGAGATTAACAAGGTGGCTGCGGCCGGAGAGCGTATTCTGGTGACGACGCTGACGAAGCGCATGGCTGAGGATTTGACGGAATATCTGAAGCAGGCAGGTGTGCGTGTGCGTTATCTGCATTCGGAGATTGCGACGATTGAGCGTGCGGAGATTATCGACAGCCTGCGCCGCGGCAAGTTCGACGTGCTCGTCGGCATTAACCTTTTGCGTGAGGGCTTGGACTTGCCGGAGGTGTCGCTGATTGCGATTCTCGATGCCGATAAGGAAGGCTTTCTGCGCAGCGATACGGCGATGATTCAGACGATTGGCCGTGCTGCGCGTAATGCGCATGGCCGCGTTATTATGTATGCCGACAGGATTACCGACAGCATGCAGAGGGCGATGGACGAGACGAACCGCCGCCGTGAGAAGCAGGAGGCCTATAATAAGGAGCACCATATCACGCCGAAGACGATTTATAAGGAGCAGCGCCAGCTGATTAAGCTGACGAAGGTGGCCGAGGACGAGGAGGGCGCAAGCTATGGCGCAGCGACGAAGTCGCTGAAGAAGAAGTCGCAGAAGGAGCTGACGACGCTGGCGCGTGAGCTGGAGCGCAGGATGCAGGAGGCGGCGAAGGCGCTGGACTTCGAGGCGGCGGCAGAGCTGCGTGACCAGCTGATTCTCGTGAAGGGACAGCTGGGGCAGAAGCTGGTGCCGAAGAAGAAATTCATTTAGATTATCTTTTGGGAGAATAAAATGGTTGATGTTAGTTTAATTGATATCAAAAAAGGATTTACGCAAAGCAGTAAAAAATATAGACCAGATAAGTGTATTATTTGTGGTAAAGTAAATCCCAAATTTTGCAATTCACACTCAGTTCCAAGGTTTGTTTTAAAAAATATTACTGATAATGGAATGATAACTCAATCAATATCATTGATTAGTGATAATGCAGTGAATTTAGTTGCAGATAAAAAAGGGATTAGAAACACAGGTACATTTCATAATATTTGTGTTGAATGTGATGGAAAAGTGTTTTCTGATTATGAGGATCCTATAGCAATTAAGCTGAAGCCAAATATGAAGTTATTGCTTGAAATAGCTATAAAGAATACTCTTTTTAGTATTGAAAAAAAGTACTTAGAAAAGGGGGTAAATGAATACACGAGGGAAACTTTTGGGGCGCTTCAACCTCTAGAGGAGTATTATAAATATGACTGGAATGATATGTGGAGTCGTTTATTACGATTAAAAAAAGCATTGATAAATAAGCGAAAGATAGAATTTGAATTACTTTTTTGGGCAAAGTTAGATTATGTTGTTCCTATAGCGTGCCAAGAAGAGATTGTTTTAATTGCCGATTTAGAAGGATACGTAATCAATGATGTTTTCGATAAAGATTTAAGACATAAAATGCAATGTTTGAATCTATGTATATATCCATTAGATGATTGTAGCATTGTGATGCTTTTTGTTGATAAGAGTTTTACTAAATATAAATCGTTTTGTAAGCAATTTAATGAGAAGGATTTCGATACCAAGTTATCAATTATAAATTACATAGTATTGAGTTTAACTGAGGATTATTACATTTATCCAAATATTAAGGATGATATATTTAAAAATAAAAATGTAAAACAAATCTGTTCTGATTTACATTTAGTTCATTCAGATTTTGCGGGTAACATTGATCCAAAAGATTCTTCGCATTTACTTTGTTTATTAAAAAATAGAATGGAAATACCTAATTTATTGAGCAGGAAATATGCAATCAAATAATATTAACAAAATCATACATATGGAATTTTAGTGTAATTCATGAGATACTAATATAAATACAAAGAATGAGGTGAGATGATGAAAAAGCAGTTTAGAGCAATATCGCTTTTTTCTGGCGCTGGTGGTATGGATGTTGGTTTTGAAAAA
>URVO01000139.1 GCA_900551335.1 uncultured Phascolarctobacterium sp. | reverse complement strand
ATCGCCTTAATGTCGTGGAGAATCTCCACAGTTTTATAAACTGTGGCAAAGCTCATCGCCGGAAATTTCGGCTGCAGCTTGCGAAAGAGCATTTCTGCATTAGGGTGCCATGTTTCATCAGACAAGGCCTCATAAACGGCCAGGCGCTGCGGTGTAACCTTATAGCCACGCTCACGCAGCAATGTACTTAGCTCCTGACGTGTAAGCATTTTTATCACTCCATTGATAAAATAACCGGATAGAGAGGCTGACCGCCGTAGAAAAGCTCTACCTCGCACTCGTCATTACGCTCTCTTAATTTATCAGCAAGCTCCTCAGCCTGCTCCTTAGTAATGTCTGCACCGTAATACAGACTAATAAGCTCATAATCGCCGTCCTCAAGCATAACATCAAGAACATCATCTACGCTGCTGCCGCTTGCAACAATTTTGTCGTTGAGAATGCCCAGATAATCGCCCTCATGTACGGTGATGCCGTTGACTACGCTGTCGCGTACAGCCACTGTCACACTACCGCCGGTTGCTTCCTTGGCTTCCTTCGTCATGATAACGGTGTTTTCCTCCAGGCTGCGGGTGGAATCAAAATGCAGCAGCGCTGCCAATCCCTGCGCCAGATTTGTGCTCGGCACATAAGCAACCCTGGAGTTGCCCAACAGCTTGCGTACCTGCTCTGCTGCCAGGATGATGTTTTTATTGTTCGGCAGAATAATGTACTGCTCGCAGGTGCCATTTTCAATTGCCGTTACAAAGGCCTCTACAGGCGGGTTCATGCTCTGGCCGTTGATAATCTCGGCTGCGCCCATATCATGCATAATCTTGGCAATACCTTCGCCGGCAGCGACAGTCAAGACACCCACGCCATGCTTCACCGGCTGAATATCTTCAGCTGTAAACAGACGGTTTTCGTGCTGGTCGCGCATGTTCTCTACCTTGATGTCATGCAGCGTGCCCCACTCCTGCGCCTTGTTCAGCGCCTGGCCAGGATGCTTCGTATGGATATGTACCTTGACAATATCCTCTACCACTGCCACGATCATCGAATTGCCCATATCCTGCAGCGCCTCGCTGACCGTCTTTTTATCAACATTAGCATCCTTAACAATAAACTCCGTGCAATACGGATATTCCAAATCAATCGGTTCAATCGGCTTCATCTGTGCAGAAGCACGCGTCGTTACCTCCAGCACCTCGCAGTCCTGACCACGCAGTCCTGCCAGACAGCCCTCGAAGAAAACGATAAGTCCCTGACCGCCGGCATCAACAACGCCAGCTGCTTTTAAAGCAGGCAGCATCTCCGGAGTCTTGGCCAGCTCCTCCTTGCCGGTGCGGATAGCCTCCTGCAGAACCTCCTCCAGGCTGCAGGTGCCGCGTACAGCGTGGTAAGCGCCCTTCGCCATACCGCGGGCAACGGTAAGAATCGTGCCCTCTACCGGTTTAGAAACACTGCGATAGGAATAAAGAATACCAAATTGAAAGGCCTTGCCGATTTCTGTATTCGTCAAAGTCTTTTTGCCTGCTACGCCCTTGCCGATGCCGCGCAGAAGCTGCGACAGAATAACACCGGAATTACCGCGTGCGCCCATAATGGCACTGCGGGCAGCAGCAGCACCGATTTCTCCGGCCTCGGCATCATCACTCATCGCGCTGATTGCTCTTGCTACAGAAGCCATCGTGTGCATCATATTTGTACCGGTATCTCCATCAGGAACCGGAAATACATTGAGGTCATTGATTGCCTCAAAGTTTTTTTCAAAGCTATGGTAAGCTCCCAGCAGCATGTCCTTTACCTGCTTGCCGGTAATCACCTTATTATTTTCCATTCATCCCCACACCTTTCATTTGGCCTGCTGACGGACAAAAATGCCGATTACACCAGGACCGAGATGAGCAGCCAGCACGGCGCCAATGCCTGTCAGCATAATAGGAACATCCGGGAAAAGCTCGTGCATCTGTGCCTTGAGCCCCTCGGCATCCTCTGCTGCCTCAGCATGAGCGACGAAGATTGCCTCCAGCGGTGCTTTTTCCACAGCCAGCTCAACAATGCGCTTAAGCACCTTCTTGCGGGTGCGGCATTTGTCGACAACCTCCAGTCTGCCCTCCTTATCTAAGTGCACAATCGGGCGAATACCAAAAATGCTTCCTATCAAAGCGCCAACAGCGCCAATGCGTCCGCCCTTTTGCAAATAGTCGAGAGTATTGATACTAAAAAATGTCTCGGTACGTGCAACCATGTCACGTGCCATTTTTTCAGCTGCATCTATGTCCATACCTGCAGCAGTGTGCTCCAGAACCTCCATAGCAATGCCGCTGATGGGGCAGGCAGCAGTCTTGCTGTCAATAATCCTGATATCTGCTCCCTCTACATCAGCCATTACCTGACGAGCTGCCAGGCAACAGGTCTCATAAGTGCCGCTGAGAACGCTGTCTACAGTCAGCATAATAACCTTCTTGCCGGACTTAACAAGATCGGTAAATAATTCTATAATCATGCCAATCGGCGGCTGGGAAGTCATCGGCAGCTTGCCGGTTTTTTCCACCAGCTCAAACATCTCTGCCAGCGGACGCTCGCCGTCAATCCATTCATGATCGCCATGACGCAAAATCAAACGCACTATATGGCAGCGCGGATCATCCTTTAACAATGTTTCATCTGCTGCTGAGATACTATCCACAACAACATGTATTTCATCATGCATAATAGCCTCCTGTATAGTTAGGTATTGTTTAATTTTCTTAAGTTTAATTAGACTATTCAGTCTCGTTCCGTTCTCATTCTATATATAGTATATTGTACCATACTTTGGATAGTAATTCTAGTTTAACTATAGCTAACCGACGCAAATTCTAAAATAAAATAGCAAAAAAGCAAAAAATGGCAAAAAAAAAAAGCCCTTACGAAGAAGGGCCAAATGAGGGGCTGTTTTGATGTTCTTAGTATAACATCTTTGTATACAAAATGCAACCCCCTTTTTGTAAGATTTTTTACGCGAAATTGAAAAATGTCCACAAATCAGATTTTCATCTTGTGATTCATGGACATTTTTTGTTTATTTAAAGTCTGCGCCCAGCATAACTACGCCATCACAGTCTGCCGCTCCGTCGCGGCTGATGCGCATCTTATGCGCAAACGGCACATTAGAAAGACGGTTAACCACCGCGCCATTGTTCGTCGTAGAAATAACGGTCGTCTCCGCAATTACTTCGCCGCTGCCGCCGCTGACAACCTCAAAGCCTGCACTGCGCAGACGCGCTGCAGCATCAGCACCGGCGCTCTTGCTGCCGGAGCAGTTGACAAGGCGGACAACGCCACGGCCGCCGGAAGCAGTCTGCTTAGCTTCAGCCTTGGCAGCATCGTTTTTCTGCTCCTTATCCTGCTCGCCCTTAGCGTCCTTCTCTTCCTTAGCCTTTTCCTCCTTCTTCGCCTTCAGCTCTTTTTCTTCCTTAATGGCTTCCTTATTTTCTTCGCTGTCATCGCCCTTCTCGACCTTTTCGACAGCAGAATTATACTCCTGCTCCATCAGCTCAGCAGCAGATTTGTAGCGCTCCGTCATTGTTGCCCCCTGCATCTTGACCATCAGCTCACGCAGGTCTGTAATATCCGGCAGCCAGTAGCTGATGCCGTCGATATACTTCGGCTCACCGGGAACCATCGCCATCGACAGGCCCTTCTCCTTCACCATGCTGTGCAGCGCTCTGCCGATATCAATCATATCGCTGAGCGGCATATCCGTCTTCACCATCGAGGTCAGCTGCTTCGCCAGTCCCGGAATATGCAGCAGCATGTCAGCAGAGGTAATCTTGTCGTACACTGCCATGAGGAAATGCTGCTGACGGCGGATACGGCCGATATCGCCCTCCTCATCGCGGAAGCGTACATATTGGATGGCAGTTTTGCCATTCAGATGCTGTCTGCCCTTCTTCAGGTCAACGGTGAAGCCGTCCCAGGTATCATGGTAGTACATATCCTTTTCCACATCAATATCAATGCCGCCAATCGCATCCACCAGGCCCTCAAAGCCCTTGAAGTCGACCATAACATAATTATTGACCTTGATGCCCAAAAGCTCCTCGACAGTCTTCTGCGTCAGCTTTTGGCCGCCATAGGCATAGGCATGGTTAATCTTGTCCCAGCCATGGCCTTCAATACGCACACGCGTATCACGCG
>URVO01000138.1 GCA_900551335.1 uncultured Phascolarctobacterium sp. | reverse complement strand
CGGCCCACAGCAAGCTGCGGATTTTCTTCGTTAAAGCCTTCGACGATAACGTCCAGCTCTGCATCCTCACGCTCCTGATGAAGCTCCTCAGAAATGCCAGCCTGCAAAGCCATCAGCTCATGATAGCGGTTTTCCTTGATTTCCGGAGCAATCTGGTTTTCCATAGCTCCGGCAACAGTGCCTTCCTCTTGAGAGTATTGGAAGACACCGGCATTCTCAAAGCGCTGCTTTTCAACAAAATCCATAAGCTCCGCAAAATCCTCCTCCGTTTCACCGGGGAAGCCGACGATAAAGGTGGTGCGGATGGTGATGCCCGGGATACGGCTGCGCAGCTTGTCGAGCAGCTCTTCAACCTGAGCACGCGTGTCAGAGCGGTTCATGCTGTCAAGCAGACGGTCGCTGGCATGCTGCAGCGGAATATCAATATATTTGCAAACCTTATCGCATTCAGCGAAGGCAGCAATGAGCTCATCATTAAAGTTATTAGGATAGAGGTACATCACGCGAATCCATTGAATGCCCTCCAGCTTATTCAAATCACGCAGCAGCTGCGGCAGCATGAGCTTGCCGTATAAATCCTCGCCATAGCGCGTAGTATCCTGCGCTACAACGATAAGCTCCTTCGTGCCATGCTCTGCAAGAGCTTTCGCCTCAGCCAGCACCTCATCATACGGGCGGCTGGTGTACGGTCCGCGCAGCTGCGGAATAATACAGTAGGAGCAGCAGTTGTCGCAGCCCTCAGCAATTTTCAGATAAGCCATATAGCTAGGAGTCGTCAGCATACGCGGCAAAGCCTTGACATTTTTGCTTTCGAGCTTTTCCAGATGCTTCAGGCGCTTGCCTGCCATAACCTGGTCGATAACCCAGCCGATATCGGTAAAGCTGTCCGTACCAACAATGGCATCAACCTCAGGCAGGCTTTCAAACAGCTCGTCAGCATAGCGCTGGCTCAGACAGCCAGTCATAATCAGATATTTGCAGCTGCCCTGCGTCTTATATTCGCCCATCTGCAGCACAGTATTGATGGATTCTTCCTTTGCGCTTTCAATAAAGCCGCAGGTGTTGACAATAATCAAATCAGCTTCCGCCGGATCATTCGTAACCTCCAGCTCTTTATCACGGATAATGCCCAGCATAACCTCGGAATCAACAAGATTCTTCGGACAGCCAAGGCTGACCATGCCTATTTTCATACTTTCTCCTCCAATTCTATTTACTAAATCTAACCTTATCTAACCATTTTCTCGTCAGGCTTTCCTGCTTGTCCGGCTCCAGATAGCTGTTATTCAGCCAAATTTTCTCACCGTCCGCCGCTGCTCCATCAATGCCACGGGGGAAGAGGAAAAGATAACCGGTTGCATCCTCCTGAGAAATCTTCTGCACGCTCGGCTCCGTCAGCAGCCATTCCATAAATGTCAGAGCATTAGCATCCTGCTGGCAGCTTTGAAATACGCCGACGCAGAAAAGATTGACTGCTGTCCCCTCTTCAGGATAGACAACGTAGGCAGGGAACTTGCTTTCCAGATATTTAAAAACATAGCTTTGGCGCGTAATTGCCAAATCTGCATCTCCCACCGCCGTCATACGGATAGGCGTGAACGGAAACTTGGAATACTGCCCGATAAAACGGTTGATATTCCACAGATAATTAAGCGAAACAGACTCGCCATAATGATCAGCAAAGGCCGCGAGAAAATTTTGCGTGCTGTTGCTGTCCGACAAATTCTCCATAGCTATGCGCAGCTGCTCTGTATTCTCCAAATCCTTCCAGCTTTTCAGCTTGGACTGGCCGAGCGTACGCGCATACTGCTGATTAATCAAAAAAACGGTTGGATCATAAAAAACGCCATACCAGTACAGGTCTTCATCACGGAATTTCTTCGGCAGGCTGTCGCCAGCGGCGAAGGCCAAAGGCTTCAAGCGCTCCTGTCTTTGCAGACCGCTCAACGTGCGCCGCTCTGCCAGCACCACGTCCGGCTTAACGCCATCAGGCTTCAGCTCGTAGATAGCCTGCAGCTGCAGGTTCTTCTGCTCCTTATTGAAGGCTGCCACAAGATCCTCTGTAAACTTATTATCCAGCTCCGAATATAAAACTAGCGACTGCTGCTTATGCTTATCCGCCACACCCTGCCAGAAGCAGCAGGCAGCTGAGCATTAGGGCAAGCAAAGCAAGATATTTTTTTGTCAGCTTCAACATACAATCAGCCCCAGTTCTATTTGCGGCGCTTATTCTGCCTTCTATCAACAGTGTTCGGTCTACGCGGGCCCTTCTTATCAGGTCGTCCGCTGCTGCTTTCAGTATGCAGCAGGCACTTATGTCCGCTGCCAACGAGGTCCATACGTCCGGCCTTTTGCAGAGCCTCCAGCACCAGCTTGCGGTTGCGCGGCGCACGATATTGCATCAATGCACGCTGCATAGCCTTATCATGCGGATTACGTGCTACAAACACGCTCTGTCCGCTTTCCGGATCAACACCGGAATAATACATCGCTGTCGCTGCACTGCCAGGCGTAGGAATGAAGTCCTGCACCTGCTCCGGCTGATGCTTGATGTCACGCAAAAACTCTGCCAGCTCAATGGCATTGTTCAGCGTACAGCCAGGGTGACTGGAAATAAAATACGGCACCAGATACTGCGGCAGACCGATTTCTTTATTTTTCTGCGTAAAGGCACGCATGAATTTCAAATATACATCCTTGCCGGGCTTGCCCATCTTCGCCAGCACCTGCGGTGCAATATGCTCAGGTGCAACCTTAAGCAGACCGCTGATGTGGTAACGGCATAGCTCGTCGAGGAACTCCTGCTTCTTATCAGCAAGCAGATAATCGTAGCGAATACCGCTGCGGATAAACACCTTCTTGACGCCGGGCAGAGCACGCAGCTTGCGTAAAAGTGCTACATAATCGCTATGGTCAGCATCAAGATTCGGGCACGGCTGCGGGAACAGGCACTGCCTGTCCTTGCATACGCCGTATTTCAGCTGCTTGGCGCAGGCAGGATGACGGAAGTTGGCAGTTGGGCCGCCAACGTCATGAATATAGCCCTTGAAGCCGGGCAGCTTGATTAAAAGCTTGGCCTCACGCAAAATAGACTCATGACTGCGCGCCTGAATAATACGTCCCTGATGCGCATGAATCGCGCAGAACGAACAGCTGCCAAAGCAGCCGCGGCAGCTCACCAGACTGAACTGCACCTCCTCGAGCGCTGCTACGCCCCCCAGCTTGTCATAGCTCGGGTGCCAGGTACGCACATACGGCAGATCATAAACTGCGTCCATCTCCTCCATCGTCAGCGGATAAATAGATGGATTTTGTACAATATACTTTTGCTGTCCCTTTTGCACGACCATCTTGCCGTAGAAGGGATCCTGCTCCTTGCTTTGCAGCTGGAAGGCGCGCGCGAACTCCTTGCGGTCGGCAGTAATCTCTGCCCAGCCGGGCAGCTCTACATACTCCTCGCCCTCAGGCAGCGTATCCGTAGCATAGGCAGTGCCGCGGATATAATGCAAATCCTCAGCACGCGCACCACCGGCAAGATAGTCAGAAATCTCGACAACCTGCTTTTCGCCCATACCGTATACAAGAATGTCTGCTCCGCTGCTTTCTAATATCGAAGGCAGCAGCTTATTTTCCCAGTAATCAAAATGCACAAAGCGGCGCAAGCTCGCCTCAATACCGCCGATAACCACCGGCAGCTCCGGCCAAAGCTTTTTCACCTTTTGCGCATAAACACAGGTCGCATGGTCAGGACGCTTACCAACCTCGCCACCGGCAGTATACTTGTCAACGGCACGCTCATGCTTGCCTACAGTATAGCGGCAAAGCATGGAATCAAGGTTGCCGCCGGAAATCATTACGCCCAGACGCGGCTTGCCCAAGGCGGCAAAATTTTCTATTTTATCCCACGCAGGCTGACACAGCATCGCCACCTTGTAGCCCTGCGCCTCCAGCACGCGGCAGATAACCGCCGGGCCAAAGGACGGATGATCTACATAGGCATCGCCGCTGATAAACAGAAAATCAATCTGCTCCCAGCCACGCTCAACAATTTCCTCATGTGAAATTGGTATAAACTGTTTCATGGATAACTCCTATAAACTTACTTCTGCTCTGCAGCAGCGGCAGGCTGCGGTGCCTCCTTTGCTTCAGCAGCAGGTGCTTGCGG
>URVO01000137.1 GCA_900551335.1 uncultured Phascolarctobacterium sp. | reverse complement strand
AATCCTTCATCGCCTTCGCTGCCTCCGCCAGCTCCATCGCCTCCGTCGCCAGCTTTACACTGCGCCCTTCGCTGCGCAGCGCCGTAGCCTTGGCAATGGCCTCAGGCAGCTTGCCCTCGCTCCAGCCGACGAACGCATCCCAGCCGCGTTCATTATTCACCGCACCAGTACGCTCCAGCGCCAGCAAAATTCTGTCCACGCCCAGCGCAAAGCCTGTTGCCGGACAATCCATCCCGAAGCTCTGCATCATCTTGTCATAACGGCCGCCGCCGGCTACCGGATAACCCAGCTCCGGCAGATAGATTTCAAACAGCATCCCTGTGTAATAATCAAGCGAACGATACAGGCCAAGGTCAAAGCTCAGATATTCCGCAGCACCATAGGCTTCTACTAAAGCGTAAATCCTGCGCAGATTATCGAGCGCGCTCAGACATTTTTCCTGCGTCACGACCTGACCGATGCGCTCTAAAAGCTCCGGTCCGCCATGCAGGAAAAGAAAATCAGCGAAAAGCTGCTTGATTTCCGGACGGATATTTTCCATGCTGTCTGCCAGCTCCTGCATGGCAACCGCATCGTGACGGCGCAGGCAGGCCTTCAGCTCACGCAGCTGCGCTGCATCGAAGCCGGCCTCTTCGGCCAGACCGTTGATAAAATCAACGTGACCTAGGCTGATAGCAAAGCGCTCCACGCCTGCGGCCTTCATAGCAGCTGCTGCCAGCACGATGACCTCGGCATCAGCAGCTGCACCGCTAGCGCCCAGCATCTCCACACCGGCCTGTTCAAATTCACATTGACGTCCAGCCTGAATCTCCTCGTAGCGATAAAGATTCGCCAGATAGCAGAGACGTTTAATTTTTTCGCCGCCCTGCAAGCGTGTTGCCGTCAGGCGCGCAATCGGCGCTGTCATATCATTGCGCAGCACCAGAAGATTGTTGCTGCGGTCGAAAAAGCGAAAATCGCCCTTCGTGCCGCTTGCACCAAAGGTATCTACATATTCAAAATCCGGCGTCTTTACCTCATCGTAGCCCCACTTATCAAACACGCGGATAATTGCGTCTTCGACGGAGCGGCGTGTTTTCATCTGTCCCGGCAGAATATCCTTCGTTCCGTAAGGAACCTGATACACCTTATTTGTCATTTCTTTCCCCTCTAACTTTCATATTATTACAAGCAGAAGACTAGTCCTCTGTTTTTTTATCCTTTAATAGCGGCATCACCGATTTATAACCATCGGCACCGTAAACCAGGCAGCGCTTAACGCGCGAGATTGTCGCCGTACTGGCACCTGTTTTTTCTACTATGTTCTCATAGATGCAGCCCTCGTCTAGCAGCCGTGCTACCTCTAAGCGCTGCGCCATAGCCTTCAGCTCGCTAATCGTGCAGATATCCTCAAAAAATTTATAGCACTGCTCCTTGTCCTTAAGTTGCAGAATCACCTTAAATAACTGGTCAGTAAGTTCGTCATGAATATTAGCAGCCATCGTGTTTCCTCCTCGATACTTTAGTACGCTAACTTATGAAAATACTTTAATACTTTATTGTGCGAAAGTCAAGTAAAATTTACAAAAAAATTCTTTTTCCCTGTGAAAAACGTTTTTTACAATTTTTTCTTTACAATTACCTAGCAGTTTGGTATAATTCTAAACAGTAAACTTTTTTCTAGCAGCCTTTACAGGTCTGCAAAAAAATCTCTGCTTTTGCAAGAAATTTGTTGACAAGCGTAAGAAATAGATGTATGATTATTTCACTAAACTTCACAGAGATTTCATCAAGAGTAGCTGAGGGACTGGCCCGATGACGCTACGGCAACCACACAGATGTGAACGGTGCCAAATCCAACGGAAGTATTCCGGCAGATGAAGATATACTAACGCAACGTATCCTTCACCGTGTCGGTGAAGGATTTTCTTTTTCCTGAAATTAATATCACAAAATGCTTTCAACCGAGAAGGCAGAGAAAAGAAAGGACTATAACAATGATAGACTTAGTAAACGTAGAAAAAACCTACTACAGTAAAGCCGGCGATATCCACGCTCTGCACAAAACCATCCTGAGCATCAAAGCCGGTGAGATTTTTGGTATCATCGGCCTGTCCGGCGCCGGCAAATCCACGCTGGTGCGCTGCATCAACATGCTGGAAAAACCGACCGCAGGTCAGGTTTTCGTAGACGGTCAGGAGCTGACCGCGATGAGCGAAAAGCAGCTGCGCAAGGCACGCCAAAGCATCGGCATGATTTTCCAGCACTTCAACCTGCTGGCCAGCCGCACTGTTTATGACAACATTGCCTTCCCGCTGGAAATCCAAGGCCTGAGCAAAAGCGAAATTGATAAGCGCGTGCGCCCGCTCCTAGAGCTGGTGCAGCTGGAAACCCGCGCCAACTATTATCCGAGCCAGCTGTCCGGCGGCCAGAAGCAGCGTGTCGGCATTGCCCGCGCTCTGGCAAGCAATCCGAAGGTGCTGCTCTGCGACGAAGCAACCTCTGCTCTCGACCCGCAGACCACCAAATCTATTCTGGAGCTGCTGAAGGATATCAATACAAAAATGAACCTCACCATCGTGCTCATCACGCACCAGATGGAGGTTGTCAAAACCATCTGCGACCGCGTTGCCGTTATCGAAAGCGGCAATATCATTGAAGAAGGCCCGATGGTTGATGTCTTCACCAATCCGCAGCATCCGACCACGAAGGAATTCACGAAGAGCGTTATCAACGCCGAGCTGCCTGACATCGTCAAGAAAATGCAGCTTAGCGACACCTATACCGACGGCAGCAAGCTGCTGGTGCGCATTTCCTTCATCGGTGACAGCGCCAGCGAGCCTATTATCTCCGGCATGGTTAAGCACTTCGATGTAGACGTAAGCATTATCTCCGGCAACACCGACCAGCTCAAGGATCTCCTCTTTGGTACCCTGCTGATTGAAGTCTCCGGCACCAAGGACGGTATCAAGAATGCTTTGGAATATCTGCATAAACAACATCTGAAAACGGAGGTAATCGGCTATGAGTCCTGATATGATTAATCTTTTAATAAAATCCTTTTGGGAAACCTGCTACATGGTTTTCGCATCCACACTGCTTTCAACATTGATTGGCATCCCTCTCGGCGTTATCCTCACGGTAACCCGTAAGGACCATATTCTGCCGAACCAGCCGCTCAACGCTGTCCTCGGCGCCATCGTCAACGCCACCCGTTCTACTCCGTTCATCATTTTAATGGTGGCAATTATTCCGCTGACACGTATGATTGTCGGCTCTTCCATCGGTACCACCGCAGCCATCGTGCCGCTGACCATTTCTGCAGCACCGTTCATTGCGCGTATCATTGAATCTTCTCTGCTGGAAATCAACCCCGGCATCATTGAAGCAGCGCAGGCTATGGGTGCCAGCCCGATGCAGATTATCCGCAAGGTGCTGCTTCCCGAAGCAATGCACTCCATCGTTCTCGGCGTAACGCTTGCTATCATCAGCTTAATCGGCTACTCCGCAATGGCCGGCACCTTAGGCGGCGGCGGCTTAGGCGACCTTGCTATCCGCTATGGCTATCAACGCTTCCAGATGGACGTTATGATTGCCACGGTTGTCGTTCTGATTGTCATGGTACAGGCTATGCAATCGCTTGGTGATTACGCATCCAAAAAGCTTAATAAAAATAAACTGTAATCAGCAGGCCAAATGAGGGTTTACAACGATGAAATATCATCGACGTAATAAATAAAAAGCCGCTGCTGGAAAACAGCAGACCACCACTATTTAGGGAGGAATAACTTATGAAGAAGATTACAAAACTTTTACTCACTGTTGCGCTCTGCGCACTGACCATCATCGCCGCAGGCTGCGGCGGCGACAAGGCAGCCGACAAAAAGGCTGATCCGAACGCACCCGTAAAAATCGGCGTAACCGCCGGTCCGCACGCTGAAATCATGGACAACGTCAAAAAGCTGGCTGAAAAGGAAGGCTTGAAGGTTGAAGTTGTCGAGTTCTCCGACTATGTAACACCGAACGTTTCTCTGGCACAGGGCGAGCTGTTTGCCAACTCTATGCAGCACGCTCCCTATCTCGCTGCTACGCTGAAAAAAGAGCCGAAGTTCGAGCTTGTTGAGGCCTTCAAAACCGTAAACTTCCCGATGGCTATCTACTCCACCAAATATAAAAAGGTTGAGGATATCCCGG
>URVO01000136.1 GCA_900551335.1 uncultured Phascolarctobacterium sp. | reverse complement strand
GTGCGGCAAAGAAACCATGGTTCCTTTCAAACCGTCTAACGATCGTCCGGTATACTGCCGCGAATGCTTCAACGGTCATAAGCACTAATTAGCCGGTAATAACGGATTAAAGTGAAAAAATGCAGGTACAGCTGAGGCTGTACCTGTTTTTTATTAATATAGATTTTGGCAGGATAAGCTTATTTTGCCGGAGCAGGAGTATTATGACACGAATTATAGATAGTGATTTTCTGCATCGTGCGCTGAAGCATTTTTATGGCTATGACAGCTTCCGCGACGGGCAGGAGGAGATTATTAGCAAAATATTACATGGACAGCCTGTGCTGGCAGTTCTGCCGACCGGCGCAGGCAAAAGCATCTGCTTTCAGCTGCCGTCGCTGCTGCTGCGTGGTGTGACGCTGGTTATTTCGCCGCTGATTTCGCTGATGAAGGATCAGGCGGAGGCGCTGACGGCGCGCGGCATTCCTGCGGCCTATCTGGACAGCAGCATGACGCTCGATGAATATGGGCGCGTGCTGCATGCGGCGCTTAATAAGCAGTGCAAGTTTTTATATGTGGCACCGGAGCGTCTCAGCAATCCACGCTTCGTGAGCTTTGCGCAGAAGGCGTATATCACGATGGTGGCGGTGGATGAGGCGCATTGCGTGTCGCAGTGGGGGCATAGCTTCCGCAAGGATTATTACAATATCCCTGAATTCATCAAGGCTCTGCCTACGCGCCCGCTGGTGGCGGCATTCACCGCGACGGCTACGCCCGAGGTGCGGCAGGATATTATCCGGCGCCTGGATATTCCTGGTGCGAGCATCGTCTGCACCGGCTTTGACCGTCCCAATCTGCATTTTGCTGTGCAGCGCACGCGCGACAAGGATCGTTCGCTGCTGGAGTTTTTGCGTAAGCATGACAAGCAGTGCGGCGTTATCTACTGTGCGACACGCAGCAAGGTGGAGAGCGTGACGCAGCAGCTGCAGCGCCATGGCTTTAAGGCGCTGCGCTATCACGCAGGCCTGACGCCGGAGGAGCGGCGTAATAATCAGAACGCCTTCGTCGGCGGACTGGTGCCGCTCATTGTGGCGACGAACGCCTTCGGTATGGGCATCGACAAGGCAGATGTGCGCTTTGTTGTGCATTATAATATGCCGAAGGATGTCGAAAGCTATTATCAGGAGGCCGGACGTGCAGGCCGCGACGGTCTGGAATCGGAATGTCTGCTGCTTTATGATAAGGCGGACATTGCTGTGAATACCTATCTCATCGGCCATGACCAGCCGGATTTGGCCTGGAAGGCGCATGAAATGGAGCTTTTGCAGAAGATGACCTTTTATTGCAATACGTCAGGCTGCCTGCGACGGGTGCTTTTGGAGTATTTTGGCGAAAAAGCGCCAGCTAAATGCAATCATTGCGGCAATTGTGATGCCAATAAGAATGCAAGCTGGCGCAGATTTTTAGACTTATAAAATTAGCTGCTTATTCGATTTCCAGCGTTTCGCCCGGATTTACGACGAGCACCTTGCTGGAGGTTTCCTCTTCCACAGCAGCCTTGAAGGCCTGCACGTCTTGGGCGATGGGCGGCCAGGTGTTGTAGTGAACAGGAATAACGTATTTGGCCTGCAGCAGCTGGCAGGCGATGAGTGCATCGTTCGGATCCATGGTGAAGTTGCCGCCGATAGGCAGAACAGCGTAGTCGAACGCGTCGAGCTTAGGCAGCAGCTGCATATCGCTGAAGAGAGCAGTATCGCCGGCAAAGTACCGTAGAAGTCGAGCACTACGCCACAGGCATGACCGCCGGGAACGCCTGCGCCGTGGAAGGCGAGGGTGAGACGAACCTTGCCGAACGGGAACTTGAAGGTGCCGCCGAGGTGCATAGCGTGAGCCTTGCAGCCAGCCTCTTGTGCCAGACCGCAGATTTCAGCAGTAGAGATGATGGTTGCATCACAATTTTTTGCGATTTCAAAAGCGCTGCCGAGGTGATCGAAATGACCGTGGCTGACGAAGATGTAGTCGACCTTGATATCTTTAGCGGTCAGACCTTCGGGGTTGCCTTCAAGATAGGGGTCGAAGATGATAGCAGAATTATTTTTTTCGACGATGAAACATGCGTGGTTGATGAAGTGGAACTTGGCTTTTGCAGTCATGATTTTTTCCTCCTTAGAAAATCGCCGCGAAGCTTCCCTTTCGACGATTTTTTGTTAATTCTATTATACAGTAAAATGCAGCCTGCGGATTGTGAATTTCTTGGGAAAAACTTTACATTTTTCCTGTAAGGTGGTATAGTAGTTATAGAAAGACAACCGCCCACAAGGTGGTTTGCCGGATAACTCAGTTAGGAAATTCCGCCCCATGAAACCCGTCAAAGTTTTGGGGCGGTTTTTTTATGTCTGGTTTAGGTGAGTTCGTCCTTAAGTATGGCTTGAGCCTTTGTGAATTTCTTGGGAAAAACTTTACATTTTTCCTGTAAGTAGGTAAAATTAATACTGATATAAAATAGGAGTAATGTGTAATGTTTTATAAAAAATTTAGTGTTTTTTGTTTTGCTGCGCTGCTGGCTATGCAGGCTGCTGTGTGCAGTGCTACGGTGCCGCAGGATGCCGATAATGATGCGAAGCCAAAGGCGCTGAACCAAAGGGTTTTGAAGCAGGCTGAGAAAAAGGCGCAAAAGCAGGCGAAGCAGGCTGCCAAGAAAGCAAGGAAGCAGAAAACTTCCCCGATTGCCGTAGGCGAGAAGGCTGCTGTTGTTTCGACGAAGCCGAGCGTGGTGCGTGATGTGCCGCAGTCTGTGAAGACTGAGGGCGTGATTAAAACGCCGGCGGCAAAGCCGCTGCTGACAGAGCGTGACGGCAAGTATTATTTCTTAGGTACGGAGCTGCCGGAGGCTTACCGCAGCATCAGCATTTATGGCGAGCCGTCAGCTACGAAGACGCAGGCTGTTGCGTACATCAAGCAGACGAACCCGGAGGTGAAGCTGGCGTGTACGGTAGAGGAGCTTGTCGATTTGTATTGGCAGGAGGCCGAGCGTGAGCAGGTGCGTCCTGACCTGGCGCTGGCGCAGTCCTTGGTCGAGACGGGTGCTTATAAATATGGCGGCGACGTGCTGCATCATCAGAACAATTTCTGCGGCCTGGGAACTATTGGCGGCGGTGTACGCGGTGCTTCCTTTGCAACGCCGGAGCTGGGCGTGCGTGCGCATATCCAGCATCTGCTTGCTTATACGCAGCGCAAGGAGCCTGCGACGGAGATTGTCGACCCGCGTTATGATGTGGCGCACAGAATCCGCATGGAGCGCGGCATTGTCGACACCTGGTATGGCTTGAACGGTACGTGGGCAATGGGCTCGCTGTACTGCGAGAAGATTATGGCGACGTATCAGAAAATCATGGCGATGCAGGTAGTGGAGCCTGTGGCGCAGCCGGAGAAGAAAAAAGAGAAGCAGGAAAAGAAGAGCATGAAGCAAAGAGTGCGGGAAATTCTGCACTAAAAATAAAAGCAGAGAGGCTATATAAAAGGAGAGTTTGATTATGCATATCGTATTGGTAGAGCCAGAAATCCCCGGCAACACCGGCAATATCGCACGCTTATGTGCAGCGACAGGCTGCCATCTGCATCTGGTGCGTCCGCTGGGCTTTTCTGTAGAGGATAAATATTTGAAGCGTGCCGGTCTTGATTATTGGCATCTTGTGGACATTCATTATTATGACAGCGTGTACGAGGTTTTGGAGAAGTATAAGGACAACCCCAAATATTTTCTCACGACGAAGGCGCACAGCTCTTATGCTGATGTGCAATATACGCAGGACAGCCTGCTGATTTTTGGCAAGGAGACCGCCGGTCTGCCGGAGAGTCTGTTGGCGGAATATCCTGAGCAGTGTGTGCGTATTCCGATGATTGAGGATGCACGCTCGCTGAATCTGTCTAATTCCGTGGCGATTGTGGCTTATGAGGCGCTGCGCCAGAATAATTTTGTTGATTTAACCCTGTTTGGAGGAGAATATAAATGATTATCATCAAAGAGTTTGATTTCGACGCGGCACATTATCTGCCTGCTTATAACGGCAAGTGCGAGCATCTGCATGGCCATACCTATAAGCTCGTGGTGAAGGTGGAAGGCACGCCTGACCATGAGGGCATGGTTATCGACTTTATTAAATTGAAGAATCTTGTTAAGCAGGAGGTTTTGAGCAAGCTCGACCATGCCTGCC
>URVO01000135.1 GCA_900551335.1 uncultured Phascolarctobacterium sp. | reverse complement strand
AAAACTTATTGTAACCTCTTTTGTTGATGTTGCCTTTAGTGAGCGCACCATGCTACAGGATCCGCTGACTATGGCAGGCAATATGGCTATTATTATCATGATTTGCTTCGGCGTGTGCTATCTGGGCGTAAAAAACGGCGTAGAGCGCATCACGAAGTCTATGATGGTCTGCCTCATCCTGCTGATGCTGGTGCTCGCTGTCAACTCCATCATGCTGCCCGGCAGTGCTGAAGGCCTGAGATATTATCTCTATCCTGACTTCAGCAAAATCGCTGAGCATGGCGTGCGCGAGGTAATCTTTGCTGCTATGGGCCAGGCCTTCTTTACGCTGAGCATCGGCATGGGCTCGCTGTCCATCTTCGGCAGCTACATCGGCAAGGAGCAAAAGCTCACCAACGAGGCGCTGTGGATTATGTTCCTCGATACCTTCGTAGCTATCGTTGCCGGCCTGATTATTTTCCCGGCCTGCTTCAGCTTTGGCATCCAGCCGAACGCCGGTCCGAACCTGCTCTTCATCACGCTGCCCAACGTTTTCAACGCTATGAGCGGCGGACGTATCTGGGGCTCGCTCTTCTTCCTCTTCATGCTCTTCGCAGCACTGTCCACAGTTATTGCTGTTTTCGAGATGATTATCTCCAGCATCTGCGAGCTGACCGGCGGTGACCGCCGTCGCCTCATCCCCTTCGCTATTATCGGCATGATTCTTCTGTCCCTGCCCTGCGTTTTCGGCTTCAACATCTGGAGCAGCTTTGAGCCGCTTGGAAAAGGCACCTGCGTGCTGGACCTGGAGGACTTCCTCGTCAGCAACAACATCCTGCCGCTGGGCAGCTTGGTGTTCCTGGCCTTCTGCACCACCCGCTATGGCTGGGGCTGGGATAAGTTCATCGAAGAGGTTGACACAGGCAAGGGCATTGCCTTCCCCAAATGGATGCGTTTTTACGCAACCTATATCCTGCCTCTGATTGTCCTCTTCATCTTCTTCAACGGCTATTATGCAATATTCTTCAAGTAAGATAAACCCCAATTTACACATTTCTATAACGCGAAACGAGCACTACCTGCATCCCCTGCAAGTAGTGCTCGTTTTATTATGTCACAATTACTTGTACAGCTCTGCTCCACTTATGAGCTCATACTCAGAACTGGTAAAGTCAAAACCAGATAAAGCCACAAAACCAAGCCTGCTAACCTCCATAAAGCTCAACACATTTTTCAGCTGCTGCACTTCAGCCTCTGCCTCCGCCTTCGAAAAAGTCTTATCGTAATACTTCACTTCATAAAATGCATAACCATTCTTCTGCTCTAAAACACAATCAAATTCGCCGCTACGTCTTTCCTTAGGCATATCATACCAAAAAGTTCCGATATCATACACATCTAACCTTTTGCCTTCTCGCAACTGTCTGGAAAAATACTCTCTGACAATGGCTTCATACCGGTGCGAAATAAATGTCTTGATACTGCTCTTTATATACAGCTCATAAAAATTTTTAGTACCGATTCTTGCAATAACATCACGCTTGTTATAGATATAGGCATAATAAAAACGCACCAGATTATCACTAATCTCGTAGAAAGTCTTTTTCTTATCATTTTTCTTGTTAATCGGATAAACCTTTTGAATAATCTCCATCTCCAATAAATTTTTCAATTGCTTGTCTAAGCTGCCATTGGAATTGCCGGAAATCAGCTGTTCAATTTCTCCATACCTTTTCTTACCATTAGACAAAGCAGACAAAATCATATTAGCATTCGCCACCTTAGATAGCTCCGCCAATAAAATATATTCCATATAGATGCTGACAGGACTATTTGCATTCAGCAGCAATCGTTCAATATTACCCTCTAAATTCTCGTCCTCATTAATAAGTACATTAACAAATGGACTGCCACCAAACACTGCATATAATGCTGGTTTTGCAGAAGCTGAAAGCTCTGCATAAAATAAAGATGCATCATAATAATCAAAAGGCCTGATATGCAGAATTAAAGAAAATCTGCCAAACAGCGGATTTTCTTGCTGAAGCAATTCTTTCATCATGCCAACGTATGAACCAAGCAGTACAAGGTCTATATTATTTTTTAAGCTATCAATAATTCTTTGAAACAGCGAATCTATGTAATGAGCGTCACTTATTTTCTTCAAATAGGTATATTCATCAATAATAATGATGACTTTTTCCTGCTGCGCCCCCAAAAATTCAAATAGCTCCTCGAAATCGACAAAATGTAAAAATTTATTATTATAGCAAGCCTTCACTTTCGCCTCAAGACTTCTTAAATTATCTTCTAGAGAAGTCATGAGACACTCATAATAAATAACTTTGCAAGCTATATTCTTTATAGCTTCTAAAATCAGCGTACTTTTACCAACTCTGCGCCTGCCATAAAGCATCACTGCCTGCTTGCCTGGCTGAGCAAAAACTTCTGTTAATTGCTGTAACTCTGCTTCTCTACCGATAAACATACTTCAACCTCCATTTATACTGAATTCCGTTTCACTGAATTTGATTTCAGTATAATTTTATATTTTTCATCAGAATTTGTCAATATTTTTTTGCTAACCCCTGCACTACAAGCAAAGAGGCTGCCACTTTCGTGACAGCCTCTAAAATTTTGCTCTTTTAAATTTTTACAGCTTGCTTTGCAGCTCAGCCAGCTTCGCCTGCTGCACAGCCAGAACCTTATCACCGATAGCGAACTGCTTCTCGTTCTCGGAGAAGGCCGGACCGCCATAGGATTTGCGAGCCTCCACGCAATGCTCCGGCTTCAGCGCCAGCAGCAGGTCGCTTTCGAACAGGTCAGAAAGCTGCTTGTATTCCTCCAGCGAAAGCTCCGGCAGGAACTTGCCCTGTTGGATAGCATAGGCCACGCATTTGCCTACAACCTCATGCGCCTGGCGGAAGGGCAGGCCCTTGCGCACCAGATAATCAGCCAGGTCCGTGGCATTGGAAAAGTCCATGCTTACAGCCTGCGCCATCTTATCCACATTCACGGTCATGGTCAGCACCATATCACGGTAAACTGCCAGCGTGAATTTCACTGTGTCGATAGCGTCAAAGAAGCCCTCCTTATCCTCCTGCAGGTCCTTGTTATAGGTCAGCGGCAGGCCCTTCGCCGTCGTCAGCATAGCCATCAGATGACCATACACACGGCCCGTCTTGCCACGTACAAGTTCGGAGATATCAGGATTCTTCTTCTGCGGCATCATGGAAGAGCCGGTAGCAAACGCATCGTCCAGCTCCACAAAGCCGAACTCCGTGCTGCTCCACAGGCAGATTTCCTCGCTCAAGCGGCTCATATGCATCATGAGCGTAGAAGCGAAGGACAAAAATTCAATAATATAATCACGGTCGCTGACTGCGTCCATGCTGTTCGAATAAACAGTGCCAAAGTTCAGCTCCTCGGCCACCATAAAGCGGTCAATCGGGAACGTTGTGCCGGCAATCGCACCGGCACCCAGCGGCATCATGTCTGCGCCCTCCCAAACGCCCAGCAGGCGGCGGAAGTCACGCTGCAGCATATTAAAATATGCCAGCATATGATGGGCAAAGGTAATCGGCTGCGCACGCTGCAGATGGGTATAGCCGGGCATCAGAGTTCTCTCGTGCTTTTTTGCTACAGTCAGCAGCGCCTCTTCAAACTTAATCAGCAGCTCAGCGATTTCAGCAACCTCACGCTTCATATACATATGCATATCCAGCGCAACCTGGTCGTTACGACTGCGTGCGGTATGCAGACGAGCACCGGCGCTGCCGATGCGCTCCGTCAGACGTGCCTCCACATTCATGTGAATGTCCTCAAGAGCAATATCAAAATGGAAGTTGCCAGCCTCGATATCAGCCAGAATATCCTTCAAACCAGCGATGATTTTTTCCCCGTCCTCTGCTGGAATGATTCCGCATTTTGCCAACATACCGGCATGGGCAATGCTGCCGCGGATATCCTCGTGATATAAACGCTTATCAAAATCAATGGACGCATTAAATGCGTCCACTAATTCGTTAGTATTTTTACTAAAACGACCGCCCCAAAGCTTGGCCATTATTTCAGGTTGCCTTTCTTCATCAGCGCTCTAACTTTCAGCGGCAGGCCGAAGAGGTTGATGAAGCCGGTAGCATCTGCCTGGTTGTAAACCTCGTCATGCTCGAACGTCACGAACTCCTTGCTGTAAAGGGAGTACGGGCTCTTGCTGCCCGCGGAGATGAT
>URVO01000134.1 GCA_900551335.1 uncultured Phascolarctobacterium sp. | reverse complement strand
GAATCTCCACAGTATCATAGGGTACCTTGCCATCCCAGTAATTAGGATTAGCCTTCATGACAGCCTTATTCACGTTGAAAGTTTCCACCATATATGGACCTGTGCAGATAGGTCCCATGCGCAAAATGTCTCTATCCTTAACGCTCGTATCAACGATAACAAAATAAGGATCACCTAAAACTCCAGGCAGACCAGGAGTCGGCTTCGTGGTTTTAATAATCAGATTCTGTCCTTCTGCCTTCATAGAAGCAATCTGCGCCCAGGTTTTTGCTTCTAAAGATTTATCAATAGTTCTTTGAATGGAAGACATGCAGGCTTCAGCAGTAACCTTGTTACCATTCGAAAATTTTGCTTTATCATTAATTTTGAAGGTCCAGGTAAGCTTGTCGTCGGCAACCGACCAGCTTTCGGCAATCCAAGGCTTCACATTCATTTTTTCATCAAATTTAATCAAAGTCTCGCCTAAGCCATAACGCGTCAGCGCCCAGCCAACAGCATGGTTCGTAGGCTCAAGATTATCGGCAAAGTTTACCACACCAAATTTTAAAACCTTATTACCAGACGCCTTAGCATCATCAGACTTACTGCCTCCGCAACCAGCTAAAGACAACGCCATAACAGCAGCAAGAGCCGTTGCTGAAAAATTTTTCCAAGTTAACTTCATACACATACTCCTTTCAAACATTCATTCTAAGATAGATGTAAAAATAACAATCTATGCTATTAGAACTTTTATTGCGATATCATTATAGCACTTGCGATTCTAAATTTCAAGGTGTAATTTAGATTTTTGCCAAAAAAAAATAGCAGCTGAAGAACGCTGCTATAAAATCTTTCAAGTCAAAAGACCTGCTAAAACAACCTTGAGATAGGCAACAAACTGCGGTGTAAATTCTCTTGTACCATAGCCAATTTCATAGAAAATAGTTATGTTATTAGCTTTTTTATATTCACAACTTGCAGGATAGAGTACCAAAGCAAAGCTGTTCTCTAAATCTATAAAGCGAATGGCTTGCTCTGCATCAAGCTGTGGTAAAGCAACCCTTGCTACAGCCGCCAAGCGACAATAATCAACATGCATTTGCTGCCTAAATTCCTTATGCTGTTCATCGCTCGCTCCTGCTAAAATTATCGTATTCGTAATAGAAAAAATAGAAAGCAGGCGCTCATGCCTTAGCAGCATAGCCGCCCATTTTTGACAAAAAGCATCCAGATCATCAATAGGAGCTGTAAAGCTTACCTCTGCATCTGCCACCATCTGCCTGATTTCCTGCATGAGAATCAGTAAAAAAATATCCTCTTTACAAGAAAAGTAATTATATAAATTTATTCTGCTGAAATTGAGATTTAAGGCAATTTTACTAAATGTAATCTTATCATAGCCAATCTCATCATACAGTTTTATCGTGGCATCTATTATCTGCTGCACTCTTTCCTGTTTCTCTTTTTCTCCATGCGCTCTTAAAAAACTCATCTTTCTCCTCTAAATTCTTTAATCATCTTCTTCATTCAGCTTTTTGCATAGCATCGTCAGTCCGCCCAGCGTCCAGAAGCACAGGCCCATCTGCGTATTAAAATACACGTGGTCAGTCAGGCCGCCGACGATAATGCCCACCGTCGCCAGCACATAGCCGCGTCCCATCGCCTTCAGCCACAGGCTGCGTCCGTGATAAGCAAGCTTCCAGGCAGCAGGCAGGAAAATGCCCCACCAGACAACAAGAAACGCCAGCAGACCATGCGCACCCAGCTCTGCCCAGATATTCAAAAAGATATTGTGGCAGTGGTACATGATAACGCTCTTATCCGCCAGATAAAAATTATACGTGGGATAGACAAAGCGATAGCCGTACCAGCCAACGCCCAGCGGAAATTCCTCGATAATCCACTTCGTGCTTTTCAGATAGGCCATACGCAGCGCAATCGACGTATCGCCGCCATAGCCGCCCTGAATTGAAGCCAGACGATGCAGCACAGCCGTACCGCCTGTTGCCAGCACTGCCGCGCCGCCGCCAAGGATAGGGATGAACGCCTTACGGCAGAACAGCACGCAGAACGCCAAAAGCATCACCGCACAAGCCACCCAGTTGCCGCGCGAATACGTATAAAGCAGGCACAGCGCTGCCAAAAGTCCCGTGCCCAAAAAGGCCAGACGCCACTTCTTATATGCCTTCGTCTGATTGAAAAACGCCGTACTGTAAGCAATGACGAGCACCAGATAACCTGCCAGGATATTAGGATTCACGAGCGTAGAGAACACGCGCACCTTGATATCCGGGAACTGCTTCGGGTCAACCCAAATGCCCTCAGCCGTCACGCCAAAAAACTTCTGTGCCAGACCAATCATGCTGACGAGCAGCGAAACGCCCAAAAACGCACCAATGAGCTGCAGCGGACGCGGCAGGCAGCAAAAGCGCTGCCATAAGAGCAGCAGCTTTTCCTGCATCGACAGCGGCTTGGTACAGCAAGCGTTCTGCTCAATATCAGCCACTGCGCACTTTTCGCTATCCACGACCGAAGCATAGCGCAGCAGCACAAAGACAAGCGCAGCATACTGCCCGACAACGTACACCCAGTTCCAGAAGGATAAGAACCTATCCATAGAAAAATAGATAGAAGCTGCGCTGATAGTCAGCAGCACATAAAGCGCCCCCTGCTGCCACGTACGCAGCACGCAGGGCTGTGAGCCTCGTCCCCTGACATGTGCCACAATCGCCGCACAGATAAAGGTCACGCCAACGCAAAACGAGGTAAACTCCTGCTCCAGCGGAATGACTGCCACCGTAAAGAGTAGCATATACCATATTTTGTTTTCAAGATAAGTTGCTAGTTTTATCATATTTGTTAGTTTGGTAAATTGGGGTTTATAGGGCTAAGTGGCCCCACAATTTACCTTTTCCTTCTTTTAATTCATCTTACTCTTGTCTGCCAGCAGCAGCTTCTTAAATTCGCCAACAAGATACAGACTGCCGCAAACGCAGATTACACCGCCCTCACCTGCTTCGCTTAGCGCCGTGCTGTACGCCGTCGCTAAATCAGTCTCAGCAATTGCATTGCTGCCTACCAGCTTCGC
This sequence comes from uncultured Phascolarctobacterium sp., assembly GCA_900551335.1. Taxonomy (GTDB): domain Bacteria; phylum Bacillota; class Negativicutes; order Acidaminococcales; family Acidaminococcaceae; genus Phascolarctobacterium_A. The sequence continues at coordinate 1,142 of URVO01000134.1, read as the reverse complement.
CAGGTCAGCAGCCTCAGCAGCACGCGCCCCTTGGTCAGCACGCACGGTATAAACCACATCATTATCCTTAATCAGCGTCTTGATAACACCGCTCATATCCTTGTCGCCCATCATGCCAAAAACAAAATGCACCGGCTGATTGGGATAATATTTATCGAGTGCCTTACGCAGTGCCTCCGCACCATTCGGATTATGCGCACCATCCAAAATGATATCCGGATTTTTATGAATACGCTCCAAGCGTCCCGGCCAGATAGTATTCGCTACGCCGACATGCAGCGCCAGCTCGTTAATGCGGTCATCCTGCTTGGAAACAAGCTTCGCAGCCACAATCGCCACGCTGGTGTTCTTAATCTGATGCTCGCCCGGCAGCTTGATTTCATAATCAGAATGATAGAAGTCGCCTGCGTGCAGCGTGAAGGTCTGTCCCTCCATCGAGCTTTGCACCTCAGTACCATAGAAGGCCTTGCCATAAAGATATACAGGCGCTTCCTTAAACATAGCCAGGCTCACGATAGGCCCCAGTGCTTCGTTGCCCTCCGCTGCCGTAACCAGAGGCACCTTCTCCTTGATAATACCGGCCTTCTGCATAGCGATACGCTCCAGCGTCTTGCCGCAGCGGTCAGTATGGTCGAGCGCCACATTCGTAATTACGCTGACTACAGGCGTAATCACATTCGTGGAATCCCACAGGCCGCCCATGCCGACCTCGATTACAGCATAATCAACCTTTTGCAGATAAAAATAAAGGAAGGCCGCAGCTGTAAGAATCTCGAACTGCGTCGGCTGCTCGCACACGCCCTTCTTCACTACGCTGTCCGCTGCCACCTTCACGGCAGTAATTGCCATCGCGAAATCCTCATCACTGATATCCTTGCCGTTCAGGTTAATGCGCTCATTGTATTTCACCAGATGAGGCGAGGTGAACTTGCCCACCTTGAGGTTCGCTGCCAGCAGGATATTCGTAATCATGCTCGTAACGGAGCCCTTGCCATTCGTACCCGTAACATGTACGGTTTTGATTTTTTGCTCAGGATTGCCTAGCTCGCGCAAAAGACCTTCAATGCGCTCCATACCTAATTTAATACCAAACTTGCCCAGGCTGTCTAAATACGCCAGGCTCTCTGTATAATTCATTGTGC
>URVO01000133.1 GCA_900551335.1 uncultured Phascolarctobacterium sp. | reverse complement strand
TTGCGCTTTTGTGGGGGAAGTTTACGCCCCATGTAATTATTGCTCTGGTGCTGACCGTAGGTCATGCAGTGATTGGCTTTATCGACGACTATATCAAGGTTGTGATGAAGCGTAACCTCGGTCTGACGGCGAAGCAGAAATTCCTGCTGCAGTTCATTCTGGCAGGTGCCTATGTTTATTTTGCGGAAACGCATATCCATAACACGGAGCTGTGGGTTCCCTTTGTGAATATGACGTTTGACCTGGGCTGGGGCTATTATGTGCTGGCCTTCCTGCTGCTCGTCGGCACGACGAATGCAGTGAACCTGACGGACGGCCTGGACGGACTCGTTTCCTTCGTCAGCCTGCCGGTTACGATGGTTTTTGCCTTCATCGCCTACATGCAGGGAATGCTTGATTTGTGCGGCTTTTCGCTGGGCCTGATGGGTGCGTGTCTGGGCTTTTTGCTCTTCAACCGCCATCCGGCGCAGGTTTTCATGGGCGACACCGGTTCGCTGGCCTTGGGCGGTGCAGTAGCAGCTATGGCGCTGCTGACGCATACGGAGCTGCTGCTCGTGATTGTCGGCGGCATTTATGTTGCCGAGGCACTGTCCGTTATCATTCAGGTGACGTACTTCCGCTTCTCCGGCGGCAAGAGAATTTTCCGCATGGCGCCGCTGCATCATCACTTCGAGCTGGGCGGCTGGAAAGAGGTTAAGGTTGTGCGTGTGTTTACGTTTGTAAGCTGCGTGCTTTCTATCTTAGGCCTGGGCCTGTGGCTCGGCTATATTATGTAATCAACAAGTAAGGTGTGACTTATTATGAGCAACAAAACTCCTGTAATCGTCTACGGTGCCGGTATCAGCGGCCGCGGTGCTGCGCAGGTGCTGGCTGACAGAGGTCAGCAGGTATATTTATATAACGATGCTCCCGCGAATGTGGAGCCTGAATTAGAGCAGACGCTGACTGCTGCGGGCGGCGGTGTGAAAATCGGCCAAAGTGCGTTTGATGAGCTGCTGCAAGGCTGCAAGCAGGTTGTGCTTTCTCCGGGTATTCCCTGTGACAGCGCAAACGTGCTGGCAGCGGAGGCTAAGGGCCTGGAGGTTATCAGCGAGGTTGAGCTGGGCTACCGTCTGTATGGCGGTCATATCGCGGCTATCACGGGCACGAACGGCAAGACGACCACGACGACGATTGTGGGCGAGATGCTGAAGCGTCTGCCTGTGCCCTCCGCTGTGGGCGGCAACATCGGCCTGGCGCTGTCCAAAGAGGTGGAAGGCCTGCCGCAGGACGGCTGGCTGGCAGCGGAGCTTTCGAGCTTCCAGCTGGAGAAGGTCAACACCTTCAGCCCCGATATCGCTGTAGTGCTGAACCTGACGCCGGACCATATGGAGCGTCATTATACGATGGAGGCCTATGGCGCGGCGAAGCAGAATATTTTCCGCTTCCAGACTACGGAGCAGGTTACGGTGCTCAACTACGATGATCCTATCGTGCGCACCTGGGCTGCCGAGAGCAAGGCGCAAATCTGCTACTTCAGCCGTCATGAGCAGCTGGAGAACGGCATTTATATGCAAAACGGCGACTTCGTTATCAGCTGGCAGGGCCAAAAGCAGACTGTCTGCAATATCAGTGAGCTGCACCTTTTGGGCGGACACAACGAGGAGAACGTGCTGGCAGCGATTGCCTGCGGCTTCTTCGCCGGTGTAAGCATCAGCGATATGGCTGATGTGCTGCGCAATTTCCGCAGCATCGAGCACCGTCTGGAATATGTAACGACGATTGACGGAGTACCTTATTATAACGATAGCAAGGCAACCAACACTGATTCTACAATCAAGGCGCTGGAGGCCTTTAAGGATGGACATATTATTCTGCTGGCCGGCGGTCACGACAAGCTGACGCCGCTGGAGCCGATGATGGAGCTGATTAAGGAAAAAACCGACGCTCTGATTCTGCTCGGCGCAGCGAAGGAGCGCTTCTATGAGGCAGCCGTGAAATGCGGCGTGGCCAACATTGTGCTGGCCGACAGCTTCGAGGACGCTGTGCAGAAGGCTTATAAGCTGGCGCACAAGCCGCAGGTTGTACTGCTTTCGCCTGCCTGCTCCTCCTTTGATATGTTCAAAAATTATCCTGAGCGCGGACGCTGCTTCAAGAAGCTGGTGCTGGCGCTGGAGGGAGGAAAGAGCGAGTGAAGGTGATTCTTTCCGGCGGTGGCACCGGCGGTCATATCTATCCCGCCCTGACGATTGCGGACCAGATTAAAAAGCTTTGTCCCGATGCGGACATCAGCTTTGTCGGCACGCAGCAGGGTTTGGAGAAGGATATTATCCCCCGCTACGGCTATCCGCTGAAATTTATTGAGGTGGCAGGCTTTAGGCGCAGCCTGAGCCTGGATACGCTGCGCAGTGCGGCAAAGCTTGTGGCCGGACTGTATGATGCGTACAGGATTATCAAAAACGAGCGTCCTGACCTCGTTATCGGCACCGGCGGCTATGTCTGTGGTCCGATTGTTTTCATGGCAGCGCTGCACGGCATTCCCTGCTGCATACAGGAGCAGAACGCTATGCCGGGCGTGACGAACAAGATTCTGTCGCGCTATGTTCGCAAGGTTTTCCTTGGCTACAAGGAGGCAGGCAAATACTTCCATGGCAAGGCAGAGCTGGAATACACCGGCAACCCCATCCGCACCGAGATTCTGGAGCATACCCGCGAGGAGGCGCTCAAGGAGCTGGGACTGGATGCGGCGAAGAAAACGATTCTTGTTTCCGGCGGCAGCCGCGGTGCCCGCAGCATCAACAATGCTATGCTGGAGGCCGAGCTGGCGCTGTCCGGCCGCGGTGATGTGCAGGTGCTGCACGCCACCGGTGATGTGAACTATGAAGCCTATATGGCGGAGCTTGCCAAGCGTGGCGGTGTAGATGATAATATTATTATCAAACCCTATCTGCACAACATGCCTGTGGCGCTGGCCGCAGCAGACCTGGCAGTTTTCCGCAGCGGCGCAATTGGCCTGGCCGAGCTGATGGCGAAGGGCGTACCGTCGATTCTGGTGCCCTATCCTTATGCGACAGCCAACCATCAGGAGTTCAATGCCCGTGCTGTGGCAGCGAAGGGTGCGGCGAAGGTGATTCTCGACAAGGAGCTGACAGGCGAGAAGGTTCTGGAGGCTGTGGAGCATCTGTTGCTGCATCAGGATGAATTAACGAAAATGCAGGCGGCAGCCAAAGGTTTAGGTAAGCCGCAGGCGGCAGAGGTTATTGCCTCTCAGGCTTTGGCCTTGATTAAAAAGTAAGGGGAGGGCGTCTAGTGACTGAAAATAAATTAGCTAACCTGCATAACATACATTTTATCGGCATCGGTGGTGCCGGCATGAGCGCTATTGCGTATGTGCTCATCAAGCGTGGCTATGATGTCAGCGGTTCTGACCTCAACGCAGGCCATATGTCTGCACATCTGGCGGAGGAAGGCGCGATGGTTTTCATGGGCCATGCAGCCTGCCAGGTTGATGATGCAGAGGCCGTAGTTATTTCCACTGCTATCCATCCGAATAACGCGGAGCTGGTGGCAGCAAGAGAGCGCGGCATTCCCGTGCTGCACCGCAGCGATGTTCTGGCAGCGATTATGAACGCTGCTGACGGCGTGGCTGTTGCCGGTGCGCATGGCAAGACCACGACCAGTGCGATGATTTCCTGCATTGCTGCTGAAAGCGGCATCGACCCGACGGTTATCATCGGCGGCGAGGTGAGCAGCCTGGGCGGCAACGCCCGCAATGGCGAGGGCCGCTTCGTAGTGGCGGAGGCCGACGAAAGCGACGGCTCCTTCCTCAAGCTGTATCCTTATCTGGCCGTAGTCACCAACATCGAGGACGACCATCTGGACCACTATGGTACAGAGGAAAATATCTATCAGGCGTTCAAGCAGTTCGTCGGCAACATCAAGGAGGGCGGTAAGGCTATTCTCTGTGCTGACAATGCGAAGGTTATGCGTCTGGCAGCAGAAACAGACAAAAACGTTATTACCTACGGTGTTGAAGGCGAGAACGCCGACTATACCGCAAAAAATATCAGCTATGGCGTTAACGGCACATCTTATGATTTATATTATAAGGGTGAGCTCGTGACCACCGTACAGCTCATCGTTCCCGGCCGTCATAACGTGCTCAATTCTATGGGCGCTTATGCTGCTGCACACGAGATGGGCATTGCTAAAGAAAAGATTCTGGCCTCGCTGAAAAAGTTCGGCGGTGCCAAACGCCGTTTTGAAACCAAGGGCAA
>URVO01000132.1 GCA_900551335.1 uncultured Phascolarctobacterium sp. | reverse complement strand
GCGCTCGCTTCTCATTGGTATAATTATAGTACATCAATGAAGGTGAGGTGCCCGGGAAAGGATTTGCTTACAATATTATGTAGAAAGCTGCTTTGACTCGGGCTTTGTTTTTTCGTAGTAGATATAGGAGGTAGATTTCAATGAAAGTTGCAATTATCATGGGCAGCAATTCTGATTGGCCTGTACTGGAGGCCGCTGAAAAAACTCTGAAGGATTTTGGTGTTGAGGTTGAGGTTGTTGTTGCTTCTGCTCACCGCACTCCGGACGTAGTGCAGAATTTCGCTGCCGGCGCTCGTGACCGTGGCGTAGAGGTTCTTATTGCAGCAGCTGGTGCCGCAGCTCATCTGGGCGGTTTCATCGCGGCGTTCACCACTGTTCCTGTCATCGGCATTCCTATCAATGCTACTCCGCTGGGCGGCATGGATGCTCTGCTCAGCTTTGTACAGATGCCCTCCGGCGTTCCTGTTGCTACTATGGCTATCAACGGCTCTAAGAATGCAGCGCTGTTCGCTATTGAAATTCTTTCGGTGAAATACCCTGAATTAGTGAAAAAGTTGGCTGATTATCGTGCTGAAATGCGCGAAGAGGTTAGAGCAAAGGGTGAAAAGCTGGCCGCTATGCGTGGCGTTCCTGCGCAGGAATTTAAGGACTTACATCTGTAATAGTGGATAGTGAATAGAAACTAACCCCTAACAACTAATATTAAGGAGAAATATTGTGGAGCAATTTTTCGAGGAGCAAGATTTTAGTGAAGACAAGCTGCATGAGGAGTGCGGCGTCTTCGGCATTTTCAGTCATAGCGAGGATGTTGCGCTGAACACCTATTGGGGACTGTATGCGCTGCAGCATCGCGGTCAGGAAAGCACAGGCATTGTTGTTACTGACGGTCAGAAGATGAAGATTAAAAAGGGCATGGGCCTTGTTGCTGACGTATATAAGGATGGCGTAGGCGAGCTGCAGGGCTTTGCTGCTATCGGCCATGTGCGTTATTCTACTACCGGCGCCAGCATGCCGTATAATATCCAGCCGCTCAAGGTTTACTTTGACGGCGGCAACCTGGCACTGAGCCATAACGGCAACCTGACGAATGCCGGACAGCTGCGTGCTAATCTGGCAAAAGAGGGCGCTGTTTTTAATACGACGATTGACAGCGAGGTTGTGCTGAACCTGATTGCCTACAGTGCACGTAAAACTATTGAAGAGCGCGTTGCTGAGGCTGTAAATCAAATTAAGGGTGCGTTTGGTATCCTGATTATGACTGACAACAAGATTATCGCTGTGCGTGATCCGTATGGCTTTCGTCCGCTCGTTTTGGGTAAGATGGAAAACGGCTGGTGCGTTGCCTCCGAGTCTTGTGCCTTCGACCTTGTAGGTGCGGAGCTGGTGCGTGATATTAAGCCGGGCGAAATGATTATCATTGACAGTGATAATGCAGAGCCGCGCAGCATGATGTGGGCAGAGAAGCTGCCGGAAAAAACTGCACACTGCATTTTTGAATATGTATATTTTGCGCGTAATGACAGCGTAATTGATGAACAGTCTGTTTATGACGCGCGTATCCAGATGGGACGCGAGCTGGCGAAGGAAAACCCTGATATCCATCCGGACATCGTTATTTCTGTTCCCGACAGCGGCACTCCGGCGGCAATCGGCTATGCTATGGAGGCTGGTGTTCCCTTCCTGGAAGGCCTTACGAAAAACCGTTACGTTGGCCGTACCTTTATCCAGCCGACGCAAAAGCAGCGTGCTAACGCAGTACGCCTGAAGCTGAACCCCGTGCGCAGCGTTGTTGCCGGCAAGTCCGTCGTTATGGTCGATGACTCCATCGTTCGCGGCACGACGAGCGGCAAGATTGTGAAGCTGCTGAAGGAGGCAGGTGCACGTGAGGTGCATGTATGCATTTCTTCTCCTCCGGTAACGGACAGCTGCTACTATGGCATTGATACCTCCGAGCGTAAGGAGCTGATCGCTGCTCGCTGCACAGAGGAAGAAATCTGCCGTTATATTGGGGCAGACAGCCTGCATTATATTTCTATGGATGGCATGAAGCGTGCTATCAACAAGATTAATCCTGACGGCCTGTGCTGCGCTTGCTTCAGTGCAGATTATCCTGACAAGGCAGATGCCGTTATTAAACAAGAACCTGAAAGCATTATTGAATAACAGGAGGAAGGCTCATGAGCGAGGAAAAGAAACAACTTACTTATGCTGATGCCGGTGTAGATATTGATGCTGGTAACAAAGCAGTAGAATTAATGAAGGACAGCGTGCGTGCTACCTACAGACCTGAGGTTATCGGTGACCTGGGCGGCTTTGGCGGCCTGTTTGCTTTAAACAGCGGCAAATACAAGGAGCCTGTGCTTGTCAGCGGTACTGACGGCGTAGGCACGAAGCTGAAGCTGGCTTTCATGGCAGATAAGCATGATACTATCGGCCAGGACGCTGTAGCAATGTGCGTTAACGATATTCTTGTACAGGGCGCAGAGCCTCTGTTCTTCCTCGACTATATTGCTGTCGACAAGGTTGATTCCCAAAAGGTTGCCAACATCGTTAAGGGTGTTGCCAATGCCTGCAAGGAAAGCGGCTGTGCTTTAATCGGCGGTGAAACTGCTGAAATGGCTGGCTTCTATGCTAAGGGCGAATACGATATCGCAGGCTTCTGCGTAGGCGTTGTTGATAAGAGCAAGATGATTACCGGCGACAAGGTAAAGGCTGGCGACGTGCTTCTCGGCCTGCCCTCTAGCGGCGTACATTCCAACGGCTTCTCCCTCGTGCGTAAAATCTGCTTCGAGGCTATGGGCTATGACATGCATACAGAGATTCCTGAGTTCGGCTGCACGCTGGGCGAAAAGCTGTTGACACCGACTCGTCTGTATCCGAAGACCTGCCTGCCGTTAATCGAAAAATTTGACCTGCACGGCATGGTGCATATCACCGGCGGCGGCTTCTATGACAATATTCCGCGTATTCTGCCTGCTGACTGCGACGCAGAGGTTAACGCTGAGGCTTGGGAAATCCCTGTTGTCTTCAAAAAGCTGCAGGAGTGGGGCAATGTGCCTTGGGCAGAAATGTACCGTACCTTTAACATGGGCGTAGGCATGGTGCTCGTTGTAGACCCGTCTGAGGCTGACGCTGTACGCGCACATCTGACTGAGGCTGGCGAAACCTTCTACGAGCTGGGCAAGGTTGTTCCCGGTCATAAGGAAACGATTATGAAAGGCGGCGTGTTCGGTGCATAAGGTAGGCGTTCTCGTAAGCGGCAGGGGCAGCAACCTGCAGGCGATTATGGATCGCATTGCTGACGGCTATCTGCCGCTGGAAATCGCTGTAGTTATCAGCGATAAGCCTGATGCCTTTGCTTTAGAGCGTGCGCAGAAGGCTGGTATCAAAACTGTTGCTGTGGAGCGTAAGGCATGCGCTTCTAAAGAAGAGTTTGAAGCAAAAATCAACGCTGCTTTGGAGGCTGAGGGCTGCGAGCTTGTTGTTCTCGCAGGCTTCATGCGTATCCTGAGCGCTGATTTTGTTAATAAATGGCAGCATAAGATTATTAATATTCATCCGGCGCTGCTGCCGAGCTTCCCTGGTCTGCACGGCCAGAAGCAGGCTGTTGATTACGGCGTGAAGTTCAGCGGCTGCACGGTGCATTTTGTTGATGCAGGCACGGACAGCGGTCCGATTATCCTGCAGAAGGTTGTGCCGGTGATGGATGATGATACAGAGGATACACTTGCTGACCGCATTTTGGTGCAGGAGCATATTGCTATGCCGGAGGCTTTGAAGCTGTGGGCAGAGGGCAAGCTGCAGATTGACGGTCGTAAGGTAAAAGTTTTAGCATAAAGAGGTAGATTGACGTGAAGATTAAAAGAGCATTACTCAGCGTTAGCGATAAAACCGGCATTGTAGAGCTGGCAAAATTTTTGAGTGACAACGGCGTAGAAATTATTTCTACCGGCGGCACGATGAAGGCTATTAAGGAAGCAGGCATTCCTGTAACCTATGTCAGCGATGTAACCGGCTTCCCGGAAATCATGGATGGCCGCGTAAAAACTCTGAACCCGAAGATTCATGGTGCTATTCTTGCTGTACGCAGCAATCCTGAGCACATGAAGGCTTTGAAGGAGCATGACATTACTCCGATTGACCTGGTTGTTGTCAACCTCTATCCGTTCCGTGAAACCGTGGCTAAGCCGGGCGTAACCGAGGCTGAGGCTATTGAAAATATTGATATCGGCGGTCCGGCTATGGTTCGTGCTAGTGCGAAAAACTTCAAGGATGTTGTTATCGTTAC
>URVO01000131.1 GCA_900551335.1 uncultured Phascolarctobacterium sp. | reverse complement strand
CGCCGCCACTGGCTACGCCCTTGCTCATCCGATAGGAAAAGCCGGCATCGCTCAGCTTATACAGGCCGCTTTCTTCGACAAAGCAATCCCAGTCAATGACTAAAATCGCAAAGCCCCAGAAATCCCTCTGCACTACACTCTTATATTTATAAATAGGGTCAAAAAGCAGCGCCCCCATGCCGCCTTGCGCCAGCGGATAAGGCCCGGCCAGCGTATGCTGTCCGCTGAGCATCGCCAAATTCGCTTCCACCTTACGCCCAGGATTAGTCAGCATATTCATGCCCAGCGCCGTCTTATTTTCCTCCAGCGGATAAATTTCGCTGATAACGCCATCCTTCGCCAATTCCACGGCCTTGATGACCTTAGAATTATTCGGTACGCGCTTAACCCAGGCGACATAATCATCACCGCTGAGTTCATAGCCTGATTCCACAGTCTTCTTTAAAAAGTCGCCAACCTCAAAATATCTGCGCAGCTGTGCCTCCACACGGCTGGCAGTCAGCTCCGCCGTATAAAAAGCCTTGAGCTGCTCCGCTTTGGCCGCCTGCTGGTTGACATAATAGCCCAAAGCCAGCGACAGCAAAAAGGCTGTCAGCCAGACAAAAAGACAATGTAATTTAATTGTAGAGAGAAGCTTCTCTTTCTTCATCAGCGTCATTCCTTTTGCTTATACAAGCACATCAAGCCAGACATTTTTTCTCCAGCAGCCTTACAAAATAATGATAAGCAGCAAAAACAAAAACTGCACAGCTTATCCAGGCAACGGGCTCCGCCAAGCAGATGCCCACATAGCCATAGGGTTCACTAAGATAAATCGCCACCAGCGAGCGCATAATCAGCTCTATTACGCCCGACAGCATCGGTATCATGCCCACGCCCATCCCCTGACAGGCATTGCGGTAAATAAAAATCTGACTGAGGAAGAAGTACACAGGCACCGTATATAAAATATACAAATGCGCAGCCTCCATAACTGCCGCCGACGGATTATCCAAAAAGATACCAATAACCTCTTCGCCGAAGAGGAACATGACCACTGCTGCCACCAGACTGAAGGCCAGCATCAAAAGTGAGCACTTGCGCACAGCCTCACGTATGCGGTCAAAACGGCGCGCACCAAAATTCTGCGCAGTAAAGACTGCCATCGCAATACCAAAGGAAATCATCGGCTGCAAGGCCAGCTGCTCCACGCGGATAGCCGTCGTAAAGCCTGCAATCTGCTCGCTGCCGAACTTGTTGCACACGGACTGCAAAATAATAATGCCCAAGCCCAGCACCGAAAACTGCACAGCCATCGGCAGGCCCATGCGCAGATGCTCCCACAGCTCCTTGCCGTCCAGCTTAAAATCACGACGATGGATATGCAGCTGCGGAAAGCGTTTATAGATATACATCACGCAGAGCACCGCAGAAATAGCCTGCGCAATAACCAGAGCAATCGCGCTTCCCGGCACGCCCCAGCCAAAATACATAATAAATACCAGTGCCAAAATAATATTGACAATGGACGAGATAATCAAAAAGTACAGCGGCGTCTTGCTGTCGCCCAAGGAACGCATAATACCGCTCAAAAGGTTGTAGGCCATCATCGCAAACAGGCCGTCGACGATAATCATCACATAAGCATAGGCATCAGCCATCAGCTCCGGAGGAATATTCATCAGCACCAGCGCAGGGCGCATGATGAGATGCATAATGCCCATAATAAGCAGCACAAAGGCGCAGCTAAGTACAATGCAGGTACCAATACTGCGCCGCATACCGTCCATATTCTGAGCGCCATAGCGCTGGCCTGTTACGACAGTGAAGCCGTTGCTCAGGCCAATCGTCAGCACCATCGTCAGCATGAACAGCGGCGACACTGCGCCCACGGCCGCCAGCGCCTCCACGCCAATCGTGCGGCCGACGATGATGATATCTGCAATATTATACAGCTGCTGAAAAACATTACCTATCAGAAGCGGCACCGTGAAGGGGATTATCAGCTTCAGCGGTGCGCCATCCGTCATATTTTTTAGCATAAATGTCTCACTCTTTCGTTACGTAGTTGGTAATTTTGCCAATTCCCTCAATCTCAACCGTAACCTCATCGCCCTCGTTCAGCTCGCCAAAGCCCTCCGGAGTACCGGTAAGGATGAGGTCGCCAGCGTCAAGCGTAAAGCTTTGGGAAATATAGCTCAAAATTTCATAAGGATTATAAACCATATCGCTCGTGCGTGCGTTCTGCTTCATTACGCCGTTGACATAGGTTTTGATGCCCAAATCACTCGGGTCCAGCTCAGTCTCCAGCCACGGCCCCAACGGGCAGAAGGTATCAAAGGACTTGCAGCGCAGCCATTGGCGCTCCTTACGCTGCAAATCAGCAGCAGTGATATCGTTCGCACAGGTATAGCCAAGGATATAATTCTTTACCTCCTCAGGCTTCACGTTCTTCATTTTCTTTTTAACAACAATGCCCAGCTCTGCGCCATAGGCCAGCTCCTTGACCTGCTTGGGCCAGATGATATTATCCTCTGTGCCGATAACGGTATGCGCAGCCTTGGCAAAAATGCTCGGCTCACTCGGCACCTTCGCACCGCATTCATCAGCATGCTGCTTATAGTTGAAGCTGACGCAGATAATCTGCTTCGGCACGCAGGGAGCCAAAAGGCGCACATCACGCAGATCAAAGGTTTCGTCGGTAATCTGCCAATAGGTTTGCAGACTGCCGTAAACGCAGCGGATAACACCGCCGTCGATAAAGCCAATACGTTTGTTACCAGTTCTTTTATCCTCAAAGCGAACGCATTTCATTTATAAGCCCTCCATAATGTACATCTTTCTTGCTTTAAAATATACAGGCGTCAAGCCACATTCCTTCGCCAGCTCCAATGCCTCCTGCAGCCTGCGCCCCACATGCTCCTTGTAATGCGCATCGCTGCCCAGCGTGCAGAAGCGGCCGCCCAGCTCATGATAACGCTTATACAGCGGCAAAAGTCCTGCGACCGCCGCAGCATCATCAAGACGGCGAGTGTTTATTTCAATCGGTTTATTTTTTTCAATAAGCAGCGTAAATAAGCGATCGAACAGCTCCGGCGCATCGCTCAGGCGCAGCTCTCGCTCCGCCTCCGTATACGGCCAGTAGCGGCAGATGTAGTCGATATGCGCAAAAGCATCAAAGTCGCGCTCCTGCTCCAGACAGGTAATCGACTCATGCAGGAACTCCTCCACAATCTGCTGACGCGTGCGGCCCTCATAGCAGGCCGGCTCGTATAAATCGCGGCGGCCGATGCAGTGAATCGAAGCCAGCACGTAATCGAACGCATGGCTCTGCGCAATCCTTTTATCCGCCTCCGTAGTATGCGTCTGCATGCCTATCTCAATGCCGATGAGCGCCTTATCACTTCGCAGCGGCATAAAACGTGCAAAATATTCATCTATATCAAAAGTAAAAGCATCTGGATTCGTGGGATAGTCATAATCCCAATGCTCCGTAACAGTAAGGCCAATGCCCTGCTCCGTCGCCGCAGCCAGCGCATCCTCAAGCTTCATCTCACTGTCACAGGAGTAATCACAGTGCATATGTGTATCATATATCATTAAGACTACCTTCTTTCCGTATAATATTGTATCAAATTGCAGGGAAAAAGCAAAGAGAGAAGCAGAGGAAATTGTGACATTTAATGAGGAAATTACAATCAAGGCCTGGTAGTACGCAAAAAGCGCAGCTCGCTTTCGCTCGCTGCGCTCTTACTACACATATAAAATTTTCCGAACAGCTTATACGTTGAAGCGGAACTCTACAACGTCGCCGTCCTGCATAACATAATCCTTGCCCTCAAGGCGAACCAGGCCTTTTTCACGTGCTGCTGCCTTGCTGCCGCACGCTACGAGGTCATCATAGGAAACAATCTCAGCACGGATAAAGCCACGCTCGAAGTCCGTATGAATCTTGCCTGCTGCCTGCGGAGCCTTGGTGTTCAGCTTAATCGTCCACGCACGAGATTCCATCTCGCCAGCGGTCAGGAAGGTCATCAGGCCAAGCAGCTTGAAGCCAGCCTTAATCAGGCGGTCAAGACCAGTTTCTTCCAATCCGGCCATTTCCAGATATTCCTTCGCCTCGTCCTCCTGCAGCTCAGCGATTTCGCTTTCCATTTTCGCAGAAACAACGATAACCTCAGCATTTTCTTCAGCCGCATATTTTTTTACAGCCTGTACATGCTCGTTGCCGGACGGGTCAGCAACCTCGCCCTCAGAAACGTTGGTAATGTACAGCACAGGCTTCATAGTCAGCAGATGCAGTTCGCCTAAGAATTCCTGCTCCTCCTCGGTAAGACCAAGACGGCGTGCAGGCACAGCCTCGGACAG
>URVO01000130.1 GCA_900551335.1 uncultured Phascolarctobacterium sp. | reverse complement strand
ATTATAGATTTAACGAAGCAGCCTTTGACGTATCGGAAAATGCAGCTGTGGCGATTATCGAAAGCCTTCCTGCTAATTTGACAAGCTTAGGTCCTGCGAACAGGCCGTATAAGCTGCTTTATGCTGATGAGACTGTGGACGGCTGGTTTTATCAGGTTGTTGCTGTGCATGTGCCTACCAATAGTATTATTGCCAAATATCTGGTGGCTGCTGATTTGAGCGCTGTATATCGTAATGATGCAGAGGAACCAGGCTTGATTTATGGTACGCCGGAGAATATGCTGGCAGCTCAAAGGGCACCGCTGGTAGAGGATGAAGAGGAGACTCCGCCTGCTGTAGAGAATGCGGAGCTTGAGGGCGATGCGGAGGAAGAAGAGCAGTCCTTGAGCAGCGATGCACAGGCTACTCCGCTGGTGGTTATTGCCCCTGAGCAGGAAAGCCTGCGCGTGGGAGAGAGTACGCAAATAATAACTATGCTTCCTGGTAATATTGGCTGCACAGTTGCAGATTTGCAAAGCTCTGACACTGCTATCGTCAAGATTGATGGAGAAAGGCTCGTCGGTGTGGCGCCGGGCATGGCGACTATAAAGGGAAATATCCATCTGGAAAAGGGCAAGAAGGATTTTGAGGTTTTGGTTACGGTATATGAGCCGCAGCTGGAGAATACATCTATGCCTACTCATATCGCAATCGGCGAAAAGCTGCCGCTCGAAGTATTCGTTATGGGCGAAGAGGGCTTTGTGCAAGCAGAGTGGAGCGTCAGCGATGAAAAGCTTGCAGTGATTGAAGACGGCAAGCTTATTGGCAAGGCTGACGGCCTGGTGACTGTTACTGCTACGTATGGCGAGCTGACTGGTTCGTGGTATGTTGCTGTAGGCAAGGCAGAGCTGCCGTTGGGCGCTATTGACGGCGAAGACGATGAAGATGGCCTGAGCTGGCTGACGATTATAGGCGCTGTCGTGGTTGTTGGCGGAGCTGCGCTGTGGTTCTTCAGAAGAAAAAAGTGAGATAATGTAAAAAAAGCTGCTGCCTTTGGCTTTACGCCAGAGGTCAGCAGCTTTAATTTTAGTCAGATTTTATTTCTCAATCAGAGCCATACCAGCTTCAAGAGCTTTAGTATTAGCCTCTTCGGTTCCTTTAGGAACGCGGTTCAGCACAGCCTTGAGAATTGCTTCTTTAGAAACGCATTTGGTCAGTGCAACTACAGCGCCCAGAGCAACGATGTTCGCGAACAGCGTCTTGCCGCAAACAGTGTTGGCAGTGTGGGTGATAGGCAGGTCAACGCGTTTGCCGTACTTGCCGGGAACTTCATTTACGAAGAGCGTATCGGTGATAACAGTGGTGTGCTCGTCGCAGTCAGCGATGAACTTGTTAGCAGCCTCTTGGCTCATTACCAGCAGTGTATCCGGGCAGATAACGCGGCTGAAATAAATAGCCTCGTCGCTGATGATTGCCTCAGCCTTGGAGGAGCCGCCACGGGCTTCCGGACCATAGGATTGGGATTGTACAGCCAGCTTGTCGTCTAAGAGGGCAGCTTCGGCTAAAATAATACCAGCGGTAATCAGACCTTGACCACCGGTACCGGAGAAACGAAAGCTATGTCTCATGATTATTTACCCTCCTGTGCACGTTTGATGATTTCGTCGTAAGCCTTGGTGTATTCCATAACGTCATTATTTTCGTAGAGTACGCCAATGGGGAACTTGCCTGCATTAGCAGCCTCGGCCTTCTTCTCTTCGTCCATACGGTCCCAAACAGCCTTCATAACACCATGGTCACGCTGCCATGCCATCATTTGTGCAGGGCCGCCCATCTTGTTCTGACGACCGAAGGAAATCGGGCAGGCGCTGACAGCTTCAATGATGGAGAAGCCCTTGTGCGCAATGCCTTTAGCGATAACGTCAACCAGTACAGGTACATGGTAGGTGGTTGCGCGTGCTACGAAGGTTGCACCGGCAGCCTTTGCCAGCTCAAGCAGGTTGAAGCTCGGTTCTACAGTGTAGTACGGAGCGGTGGTTGCTTTGGAATGAATCGGCGTCATCGGCGAATATTGACCGCCGGTCATGCCGTAGATGCTGTTGTTGAAAACAACAAGCGTCAGGTCGATGTTGCGGCGTGCAGCATGAATCAGGTGGTTGCCGCCGATAGCGGTGCAGTCACCGTCGCCGCTGCAAACTACAACGTTCAGCGCAGGGTTAGCCATTTTTACACCGGTAGCAATCGGCAGAGCACGGCCATGCAGTGTGTTGGCGGTGTTGAAGTCCAGATAGCCGGAGGAACGGCTGGAGCAGCCGATACCGCTGATTACGGCAACGTCGTCCTTTGCCAGACCTTGCTTATCAATTGCTTTTACAATAGCGCCGGTGATAACGCCATTGCCGCAGCCGGGGCACCAGATGTGAGGCAGACGGCCCGGGCGGAAATATTTATTGATTAAATTTTCCATTTCACTCATCGTTTTTTCTCCTCTCATCCGTTAGGCCATAGCCTTTTTGATTTCAGCTAACAGTTCAGCCGGAGTAGCAGATTCGTTATCGTATTTAGCATACAGGCTTACAGGAACCTTGCCTGCTACAGCGCGTTCAACCTCCAGCACATATTGGCCGCAGTTGAGCTCGTGTACGAGGATGCCTTTAACCTTGCTTGCCAGCTCTTGCATTTGCTTTTCAGCAAACGGCCAGATGGTAATCGGGCGGACGAAGCCAACCTTCAGGCCTTCCTTGCGTGTCATGTCGACAGCTTCATAAGCAGTGCGGGCAGCACCGCCGAAGGCTACAACAGCAAATTCAGCGTCTTCCATACGATAGTTTTCTACTTGTACTATGTCTTCGAGATTATCCTCTAATTTCGTGCGCAGACGGTCCTGAGAGGTGCGGGTTGCTTCGCCGGTGCCCTTCGGGAAACCGGTTTCATCATGCACCAGACCGGATACGTGCCAGCGGTAGCCGCTGCCAAAGTCTGCCATAGCAGGAACCTTGGAGCCTTCCTCGCAGCCGTAAGCCAAATAGTCCTCGGGTGCGCAGGTCGGGCGCTTGCGTTCTGCCTGCGGGATTTCGTCATAGGTTTCGGGCAGCTCGATTTTTTCGCGCATGTGGCCGATAACCTCGTCCATCAGGAGAATAACCGGGCAGCGATATTTTTCGCTCAATGCTACAGCACGCAGAGTCAGATCGAAGCATTCGGGAACGCTGGACGGAGAGATGGTGATCAGCCAGTGGTCACCGTGGGTGCCCCAGCGAGTCTGCATAACCTCGCCTTGGGCAGGGGAGGTCGGCTGGCCAGTAGCAGGGCCTACACGCTGTACGTTGACAATAACGCAGGGGATTTCGGCGCTGCAAGCCAGACCGAGCATTTCCTGTTTCAGGGAGAAGCCCGGGCCGCTGGTTGCGGTCATAGCCTTTTTGCCAGCCATGGATGCGCCGATAACGGTGCCGAGACCGGCGATTTCGTCTTCAGTCTGCATAAATTTGCCACCAACCTGCGGCAGACGCAGAGCTAATTGTTCAGCAATTTCGGTAGAAGGGGTGATAGGATAGCCGCCGTAAAATTTTACACCGGCAGCAATCGCACCCTCAACAACCGCTTGGTTACCTTGTAACAGCAGGATTCTTGACATGGGTTAATTCACTCCTTTTTATTTATCTACAAAGATAGCATATTCGGGGCAACGCATTTCGCATTGTCCGCATTTGATGCAGTTTTCTTCAGCAATGGCTTCAACTTTGCCGACTTCACTAACTGCCAGAACTTTTTTCGGGCAGAAAGCCGCGCAGATACCACAGCCCTTGCAACGCTTAGTGATTATTTTTAAGCTCATATGGTCTCCTCCTTAGATACCTTGATAAAAATGACAGCGTGTGATAGCTTCACACTATATTATATCAAAAATATCGTTGAAAGAAAGTGCTTAAGGAGGCCTTTTTATAATAATATTTTTTCGCTGACGGAAAAGGCTGCGTGTACGCCGCCAGCGGAATCGTCGGAAAAGAAAAATGTCGTTTATCACTAGTATTTATTGCTTAGGCAGGTTATAATTATACTGACTGGTTAGTCCGTAAATTTTTTGAAGGAGGTCGTTGGGGTGACGATAGATATGACGCAGCCTAAGGATAAGCGCATTTTGCAGGCGGCAGAGGAGGTTTTTTCGCGCCATGGCTATGAAAAGGCAACGCTTGATGAGATAATTGCACTGGCGGATGTGGGCAAGGGCACTGTATATAAATATTTTGGCAATAAGGAGCAGCTTTTCTATAAGCTGGTGGCAGACAAAAATGCGCCGTTCGTGGAACGCTTGGAGGAGGCTGTGACTGGCGATTTCAGTTTTGAGGAGAAGCTCAAGCGCTATTTTAAAGAGATGGTGC
>URVO01000129.1 GCA_900551335.1 uncultured Phascolarctobacterium sp. | reverse complement strand
ATCATCAATTATGTTAAGGCCTGCACTGATGCCTTTTTGTTTTATCAGGTTAAACGTCAGGATGTGCAAGGGAAAAAGCTTCTTGCTATCAACGAAAAGTATTATGTTGCTGACCATGGTATTCGTGAAGCAGTTTTTGGTGGCAATATGAAGGATATCAATCTAATTTTAGAAAACATTGTTTATCTTGAGCTATTGCGCCGCGGCTACAAAGTTTCCGTCGGCAAGATTGATAACAAGGAAATAGATTTCGTCTGCGAAAAGCAGGATCAGAAGCTTTATATTCAGGTAACCTACCTGCTTGCAGCCGAAGAAACAATTCAACGAGAATTTGGTGTCTACAGCTCCATTACAGATAACTATCCTAAATATGTACTGTCACTCGATGAATTTGATATGAGCCGCGATGGAATTATCCATAAAAATATACGGGATTTCCTGCTCGACAATGACATATAGCAATCAACGCCCGGCCTCTACGTTCCATAGAAGCCGGGCGTCGCTACGCTCGCCATATTATTTTTTCAAGACATAGAACGGGTCAATAGTCTGGCCATCGGCCACCACCTCATAATGCAGATGCGGCCCTGTGCTGTAGCCCGTGCTGCCCACAAAGCCGATAATCTCGCCCTTGATAACCGTCTGCCCTGCCGCAACAGCAATGCCGCTCATGTGGCCGTAGGCCGTCTCATAGCCGTTGCCATGGGCGATGCGCACATAACGTCCATAGCCACCATTGGGGCCTGCCTGCTCAACTGTGCCTGCCGCCGTCGCATATACCGGCGTACCAAAGTCAACAGCAATATCTATGCCGGGATGCCAGTCATAGCCGCCCTCAATCGGGCCTGTACGTACACCATAGCTGCTGCTGATAACGCCGCCGTCCGTCGGCCACTTGTCAGGGAAGGTTGCAGCTGCGCCGCTTTTGCCCTCCACCTCGCCTAAAAGCTCGCTGACCGATTTTTTAGTAGCGTCGAGCATCTGCTTGATATTCACGTTCTGCGCACGCAGCACCGCCATCGTGCCCTTGACGTCCAGCTTGCCCTGTCCGCCCTTGCCCGTATAGGACGTATTCGCAGACGTATCCTTCGCCGTCGTCGAGTCCACCATGCTCGTACCCTCGCCCAGCTTGCTGCTGTCCACGTCACGGATAATCGCACGACGCAGCTTTTTCTCCAGATTAGAAATCTCTGCCATGTCGCGCAGCATTCTTTCGTTATCATTCACAAGCTGCTGCAGCTTCGTCTGCTGCTCCTGCTTATTCTGCTTATATGCTGCAAAATCTGCCGCCTCGCTGCGGTAATCCGCCAGCTGATAATAGAAGTAGCCTGCGCAGCTCACAGCGCCTGCTAGCAGCAAAACGCCTATAGCCGCACCAGCCTTGAGCTTTGCATAGGAGAACTCTATGTGTCTGCCATTCGGCAGAGTAAGCTCACATTTTTTCTCATTCTCTTCCATTTTTTATTAACCTCACTTGAAAAGACCAAAGCGCTGGCCTACTGCCAGCAATCTGCGTCCAACAAAGGGCACATTATCCAAATCCTCTTTATGCAGACCGCCACACGCCAGCAGCGCTACTGCATAGGCAGGCACAGCAGCCACCATCGCAAACAGCACGCACCACATGCCCATGCTTGATGTCAGCGCCAGCACGCCATAAATCACCGCGCCCATAACGCCAGAAGCAAAGAATGGACGCAGGATGCTGCCCACGGAGAAGCTGTAGCCTGTCAGCTTATAAATAAAGCCCATATTGATAATCGCTGCCACAGCAAAATCTGCCACCGTCGCCATCGATGCACCGCGAATGCCCAGCTCCGGCACTGCCGTCAGGCTCCAGCTCATGACAACCTTGACCACGCAGGCGATAATCATATTCACTACCGGAATAGCCGTGCGCCCCAGGCCCTGCAGGATACCTGTACTAATCTGATGCATACCAAGGAACAGAATACCGATGCTCATCGTCTGAATCGCAGGCGCTGCACCGGGAGCATTATACACAAGCGCTGCAACCTTCTCTGCCAGGCAGTACAAGCCCATGAAGCAGGGGAAGGTAATAATCATTGCTACGCGAAAGGCTATACGGATTTTATCGCGGATAGCCTCAAAGCTGCCCAGCGTGCGGGATTCCGAAATCGACGGCACCAGGCTGATAGTCATAGCCGCCGTAAAAATCGTCGCCAGATTAACCAGCGGCACAGCCATGCCCGTCAGATAACCGAACAGCTCTGTCGCATGGTGAATATCAAAGCCAGCTGCCTCCAGTCGCTGCGGCACAATCAAAAGGTCGAGGTTCGCGCCAATCGGCAGCATCAGGCTGGTCAGCGAAACCGGAAGCGCCAGCTTCAGCAGACGCTTGATGATATGACCTGCGCTTTCTATAGGCGCACTGTCGTCCTGCTCGGCCATCTCTCTTTGCAGACGCTGCTTCAGACGGCGGTAGAACCACATCAGCACCAGCAATGCACAGAAGGCACCCACGCCAGCGCCCATGCTCGCGCCGCCTGCGGCGAAGGCCAGACCATAGGGCATGAAGAGGTCGGCAAAAATCAGCATCGTAATGACGCGCGTAAGCTGCTCAACAATCTCCGACACCGCTGTCGGCGTCATAATCTGCCAGCCCTGCAGATAGCCGCGGAAGCTTGCCAGAAAGGTTACGAAGAAAACGGCCGGAGCCAGCGCAATAATAGAATAGTAAGCGCGGCTGTCGCGGATGATATGATTATTAATCAGCCAGTCCGCGCCGAAAAATAGCGATGATGAGAACAGCAGACCGCTTAGCAAAAGCACGCGCAGCGAAACGTTAAACACGCGCTTCGCGCCACGGTAATCCTTATTCGCCAGCTTTTCTGACGTAATAATAGAAATCGCCACCGGCACACCTGCGCTCGATACTGTAATCGCCATCAGATAAATCGGAAAACCCATCTGATACAGACCAATACCCTCGCCGCCCAGCACGCGTGACAGAATAATCCAGTTCAGTGAACCGATAACCTTGACCACGATGCTTGAGGCTGTAAGAATCAGCGTTCCCTTTAAAAATTTACTATTAGAAGCGTTATTTTCGTTGCTCATATAATCCCCTTATCCACTAGATAGTTATACAGTATAATTATCCTCTTTTCTGTGCGAATTTACAAGTGCTTTTAACAGAAATGTCATAGACTCGTTACGTATTTTCGCTTGCATCTGGCGGTGCGTGTGCTAAAATAAATTTATAAGGCACATTGCCAGTAAAAGGAGTGAAGTATTATGAAAAAATCCTTAAGCTTAATGACTGCGGCACTGCTTGCAATCGGTCTTTCCACGACCGCCCTTGCATCACCGCTGAAAAACTATGACGCAGGCCACGTTGCTATCGACGCAGGCGTAACCCTGCCCTCCAGTGTCAAGGGCGACAACTACAAAATGAGCAAATCCAACAGCACCTATGCCGGCGCAACTCTCGGCATCGGCAGCAACATGGCGCTGAACTACAAATGGAACAACTACAAGGCTGATGAAGCTAAAACCCGCGCGCAGCAGTTCAACCTCATGTACAAGGTGCTGCCCGGCCTTTCCGCTTATGCAGGCTATCTGCATGCAGATACCTCCAGCGACATTGCTTCCGGCAAAACCAAAAACTCCGGCCAGGTAGGTCTGCAGGCCGCTTATGATATTCCGCTGCTCTTCACCGTTTGGGGCAACGTGGGCGTAGGCACAAAGAACGCCGGCTATGAAATTGGCGTCAGCAAAGCAATCTTCAACAATGTTGAGCTCAACGCCTCCTACTATGACCAAAAATTCAACGATGCCTTCGGCGATGACAAGGATATGAAGGCTAAAGGCGTTAACCTCGGCGTAACCGTCAAATTCTAATTTGTTAGCAGACGCTGACTAAATAAAACTAAAAAGTAACGGATAATTATTATTGACAACTTGCGCAGCTTGTGTTATTATATAAGTGTCAAGGGCACACAAGCTGTGCTGATTAAAGAAAATCTAAGCAATGCAATATAAAAATCTGGAGGGAAACACTATGAAAAAATTTGTATGTCAAGTATGTGGTTATGTATATGAAGGCGAAGCTGCTCCGGCAAAATGCCCGCAATGCGGCGCTCCGGCTAGCAAATTCACCGAGCAAAAGGGGGCTATGGAATGGGCTGCTGAGCACGTTGTAGGCGTTGCTTCCGACGTTCCGGAAGATATCAAAGCTGATCTGCGCGCTAACTTCAACGGCGAATGCTCCGAAGTAGGCATGTATCTGGCTATGAGCCGCGTAGCTTTCCGCGAAGGCTATCCGGAAATCGGCCTGTACTGGGAAAAAGCTGCTTTTGAAGAAGCAGAGCACGCTGCAAAATTCGCAGAGCTGCTGGGCGAAGTTGTAACCGACTCCACCAAAAAGAACC
>URVO01000128.1 GCA_900551335.1 uncultured Phascolarctobacterium sp. | reverse complement strand
GTGTAGAAATTCAATGCTATGGTCAAAATCAGCTGGCTTGCTACAAGGATGGTCTGGAGCAGGTTGCTAATGGCGCTAACTTCATTTCTGTAGAGGATCCGTCTTACCTGGGCGACTATGTACCTGACTTCAAGCCTTTGGTTGGTCCTATGCTGTACCAATCCTATGACGAATACGAGAAGATGATCGAAACTCCGCTCGTAAAAGACATGATGAAAAAAGCTGAAGACAAAGGCATCAAGGTTCTCGCTCTGGACTACATCTTTGGTTTCCGTAATGTTATGACCAACAAAGTTGTAACCAAACCGGAAGACATGAAAGGTCTGAAGCTGCGTACTCCTGGCAGCAAGTTGTTCATTGATACCATCAATGCTATGGGCGCAACTGCTACCAGCCTGCCGTTCTCCGAAACCCTGTCCGGCGTTTCTCAAGGCGTTGTAGATGGTCTGGAAGGCTCCGAGTTCACCAACATCGGCACCAAATGCTACGAGCACGTTAAAAACGTAGCAACCACCAAGCACTTCCTGGGCACCTGCGGTGTTTACATTTCCACCAAAGTATTCAACAGCCTGTCTCCTGAAGATCAGAAGATTGTTGCTGAAGAGTTCGCTTATGGCGGCAAAGAAATGACCAAGATTTCCACTGAATCCTATAATAAGGTTTACAAAGAGCTGGAAGCTAAAGGCGTAAAATTCAACGATGTTGATCATGCTGCTTTCGAAAAAGCAACTGAGCCTGTCTTCAAACAAATGGAAGAAAAAGAAGGCGCAACTCCTGGCATCTATGAAAAGCTGAAAGCTGAGCTGGCAAAAATCCGCGCAGCAAAATAATGATTACAGGCGATAAAGCACCAGTAGTCTGTATTTAACTAGTGTCGTATGTGAAGCGTTTCGTTTATGTTTAAGCGAAACGCTTCCTTTTCGTAATCAACAAATATTTTTATGGAGGTAAAATTTTGAGTAAAACCTTAAGCTTTATTCTTAATAACTTTGAGGATTTAATCTCTGCGTTTTTTATCAGCGTAACGACTATCCTCGTTGTTATCAACATTATTCTGCGTTATATTTTCAACTCCGGCCTTGTCTGGTCTGAGGAGGTTGCTACCGGCTGCTTCGTATGGTCTGTCTTCATCGGCGCTGTTGCTGTTTTTAAGCATCGTGGCCATGTTGGCGTTGATATCATCGTCAAAAAAATGCCTCAGGGCGTGCAGAAGGCTGTAGCCTTGATTACCGATATCATTCTTGTAGCTTTGAACGGCTATATGTCCTATCTTTCCATTCTCTATATTTCTAAGTCCTATACGAAAATGACTCCGGTTCTGGGTATTTCTTCTGTTTATGTCAGCTCTTCCGTACTGATTGCTTTCGTACTCATGACCATATATTCTGTAAAATTTGTCTGGCAGGATCTGCGCGGACAGGCTAAGGAGGAAAAATAATGGCTTACTTACCCGTGATAATTGTTTTCGTGCTGTATTTTTCTAGTATTCCTATCGCCTACGCGCTGTTCGGTGCGACGATTTCCTACTTCACCTTCCTGGATGCGACCTCTCCGGCGCATCTGGTATTTCAGCGTATTATCACCAGCACGCAGTCCTTCCCGCTGCTGGCGATTCCCTTCTTCATTATGGCCGGCTCTATCATGAACTATGCAGGCATCAGTGATAAGCTGATGAAATTTACTGATGTGCTCATGGGTCATATGACTGGTGGTCTGGCGCAGGTTAACGTGCTTTTGAGTCTGCTGATGGGCGGCGTGTCCGGCAGTGCGAATGCCGATGCTGCTATGCAGGGCAAAATGCTGGTGCCGGAAATGGAAAAACGCGGCTATGGCAGAGCCTTCAGTGCTGCTGTTACGGCTGCTTCCTCTGCCAGCACACCTGTTATCCCGCCTGGCATTAACCTGATTATCTACGCTTTGATTGCCAGCGTTTCTGTTACCAAGATGTTTATGGCTGGCTATGTTCCTGGCGTGCTGATGGCTGTGGCTATGATGATTGTCGTGGCGATTATTTCCAAAAAGCGTGGCTATAAGCCTTCTCGTGAAAGAGCTGCCACCTTTGGCGAAATCATGACACAGCTTAAGGAATCCATCTGGGCACTGCTATTCCCGTTCGGCATTATCGCCGGTCTGCGTATGGGCATGTTCACTCCGTCTGAGGCCGGCGCAGTGGCCGTTGTATATTGCCTAATTGTCGGCACCTTCATCTACAAGGAGCTGAAATGGGAGTATGCTTGGCCGATTATGAAGGAAACTATTTATGGCACCAGCTCTGTTGTGCTGATTATCGTTGCTGCTTCCTTCTTTGGCTATTATCTGAACTGGGAGCGTATTCCGCAGCAGATTACCTCTGCGATGCTCGACTTTACGCGTGATCCTTATATGATGCTGATGCTGATTAACGTACTGCTGCTGATTCTGGGCATGTTCCTGGAGGGTGGTGCAGCGCTGATTATTCTGGCTCCGCTGCTGGTTCCTGTTGTGACCAAGCTGGGTGTTGATCCTGTTCACTTTGGTATTATCTGCATTGTTAATATCATGATTGGCGGTCTGACACCGCCGTTTGGTTCGATGATGTTTACGGTCTGCGCGATTACAGATACGCCGCTCGGTGACTTCTTTAGAGAGGTTTGGCCGTTTATCGTGGCGCTTTTGATTACGCTGCTCATCGTTACCTATGTACCTGGACTGGTTATGTTCCTGCCCAATCTCTAAGTTTCTGTTGTATATGTGAGGAGAGGTCGTGACGCAATGACTACTAACAAATATATTATGGCTCTGGACCTGGGCACTACGAGCTGCCGCTGCATCCTTTTTAATAAGCAGGGCGAGATTTGCAGTGTAGCGCAAAAGGAGTTTACGCAATACTATCCGCAGGCGGGCTGGGTTGAGCATGATGCTGAGGAAATCTGGGCGACGCAGGTTGGCCTGATGTATGAGGCGATGAGCAAGCTCAACGTCACTCCGGCGGATATTGCCGGCATCGGCATTACGAATCAGCGTGAGACGACTGTGGTTTGGGATAAGGAAACAGGCCGCCCAGTCTGCAAGGCGATTGTTTGGCAGTGCCGCCGTACTGCGGAGTATTGCGATCTGCTGAAAATCCGCGGCTATGCAAATATGTTCCGTGAAAAAACCGGCCTTGTGCTGGACGCATATTTTTCCGGCACCAAGCTGCACTGGATTCTGGAGAACGTGCCGCAGGCACAGGAGAAGGCAGAAGCAGGCAAGCTGCTGTTCGGCACGATTGACAGCTGGATTATCTGGAAGCTGACCGGAGGCAAGGTACACGTAACGGATTATTCCAACGCATCGCGTACCCTGATGTTCAATATTCACACGCTGGAGTGGGATGAAGAGATTCTTACGGTGCTGGGCATTCCTAAGGCTATGCTGCCGGAGGTTAAGCCGTCGAGCTGTATTTATGGCACGACTGACGCCAAGCTGTTTGAGGTGAAGATTCCTATCGCCGGTGCAGCAGGCGACCAGCAGTGCGCTCTTTTCGGACAGACCTGCTTTGCTGCCGGTGAGGCAAAGAACACCTATGGTACAGGCGGCTTTATGCTGATGAACACCGGCGAAAAGCCTGTGGACAGCAAAAACGGTCTGGTGACGACGATTGCATGGGGCGTAGACGGCAAGGTGGAGTATGCGCTGGAGGGTTCTATTTTTGTGGCTGGTGCTGCTATTCAATGGCTGCGTGATGAGCTGGGCCTGATTCGTGACGCGTCTGAGTCTGAGGCTATGGCTAAATCCGTTCCTGATGCCAACGGCTGCTACATGGTGCCTGCGTTCGTCGGCCTGGGTGCGCCGCATTGGAATCAGTATGCGCGTGGTGCGATTGTGGGCCTGACACGCGGCGTCAACCGCAACCATATCGTGCGTGCAACGCTGGAGGCCATTGCTTTTCAGGTGTATGATGTGCTGAAGGCAATGGAGGAGGACAGCGGCATTAAGCTTTCTTCCTTGCAGGTTGATGGCGGTGCGTGCGCCAACAATTTCCTCATGCAGGTACAGGCTGATGTGATTGACGTGAAGGTTGAGCGTCCGCAGTGCATTGAAACGACGGCAATGGGCGCAGCTTATCTGGCTGGCCTAGCTGTAGGCTACTGGCAGGATAAGGAAACAATCAAAAAGAATCATGTGATTGCGCAAAGCTTTGCGCCGGATATGGACAGCGAGAAGCGCGAAAAGCTTTTGCGCGGCTGGCATCGTGCAGTGCGTGCAGCATGCATCAGACTCCATCCAGAAGAATAACTAATAATAGCTCATGTGTAAGCAGTAGGCTTACGCATGAGCTTTCTTCTTCTAAAAAGCGCGATTCATAAGAAGCGATAAAAAATAAAAGAAAAATCTCGCGAAAAGAGTTGACAAAGTTAGTAGTAACGGTTATAATTAGTACAACAAGTTGATATTGATATTACAGGTGCGTAAGCTCAA
>URVO01000127.1 GCA_900551335.1 uncultured Phascolarctobacterium sp. | reverse complement strand
GTCTAGGTGAGGCAACCTTCAAAAACAAAATCATTCCCTTCAAGCTTGTTTCCGAAATCTGCGAGATTTTGCAGGGCTTCAAGCTGCTGATGGAGGAATATGGCGTAGAAGAGTACAAGATGCAGGCTACGACCGCTGTGCGTGAGGCCAGCAACCAGATTTTTCTGCTGGACCAGATTTACAATAAGACCGGACTCATTGTCGACGTTGTCGATATGCCGATGGAAATCTACACGAAGTATGTCGCTATCCGTAACACGCTGAAAAACGAAAAGCTTTCCAGCGAGCGTGAGGGCATGCTGATGATGGATATTTCCTCCGGCGGCCTGGGCGTGACGCTGGTGCGCGACGAGAAAATCGCTTATCAGGAGAACTTCCATGTCGGAATTATCCGCACGAAGGAAAGCTTTGAGCGCAACCGCCGCGAGAGCATGCACTTCAACAAGGCACTGACCGAATTTTTGAGCAGTACCATCGGGTCTGTGCGTAATGAGCTAGGCGATGAGCGGGTGCAGTACCTTGTCCTCTCTGGTACAGAAACGGAGCTGCTGCTGCGGATGCTGGGTCTCGATGAGGAGCAGCTGGTGCATCGTATTAAGGCGGAAAAATTCCATGCCTTCTTCGATAATATGCGTCAGATGAATCTGCCGCAGCTTATTCAGGCCTATAATATTCCGGAGAGCACGGCGGAGCTGGTGCTGCCGACAGTGCTGCTGTATGAGCAGCTGCTGCACCTGATTCCGGCGCAGGAGATTATTATTACGGCAGACCGCTTTATCGATGGTATGCAGCTTTTGCATATCGGCCGAAAGACTAATGAAACAATGCGCAAGGCTTGGGAGCAGGAGCTTATCAGCTTGTTCCATACGATTGGCAAGCGCTACTTGTATGACAGAAAGCATGCTCAGCAGGTGGAGCGTCTGTCGCTGATTATTTTTGATAAAATCGCCAAAAGCTACGGCATGGGCGAGCATGAACGTCTGCTGCTCAGGGCGGCCTGCATTCTGCATGATATAGGCAAATATATCTGCATGCGCAGCCATTCGATTTATAGCTATCAGCTGATTATGTCGACAGATATTATCGGCCTGAGCAACAATGATAAGCGCATTGTGGCGCTGGCATCCTATTATCATGCCAACAGATTGTTTGATAAGACGAAGCCTAACGCACCGCTGGTGCCGGAGAATATGATTGCTGTTGTTGCTAAGCTGGCTGCCATCGTGCGTCTGGCAGATGCGCTGGACCGCAGCTATATGCAAAAGATTCATAGCTGCACGGTTACGGTGCGCGATAACAGCCTCAAGCTGCAGGCTGTGAGCAAGGATGATCTGGCGCTGGAAATCTGGACCTTTGCAGATAAGGCAGCGTTTTTTGAAGAAGTATATGGTATGGAACCAGTTTTGGAGCGGGTGAATAAGTAATGAAAAAATTAGACTTGACGAAGCCGGAATACTTTTATAACAGAGAGCTGAGCTGGCTGAAATTTAATCTGCGCGTTCTGAAGGAAGCAATGGTGAAGGAAGCGCCGCTGCTGGAGCGCCTGAAGTTTGTAGCAATTTCTGCTTCCAATCTGGACGAGTTCTTTATGGTGCGCGTGGCAGGCTTGTGGAGCAATTATGATAATGGTATCGAAAAGCGTGACGCTTCCGGTATGTCGGTGAAGGAGCAGCTGGATGCTATCTCTGAGGCTGCACATGCGCAGGTGCGCACGCAGACTAAGTATCTGATGGCGCTGATGGCAGAGATGGATGCTGTTGGTCTGCACTTCCGCCGCGTAGGCGATTTGAGTGAAATGGGCCGCGACTGGCTGGAGGAATATTACCGTGAGGTTGTTTATCCTGTACTGACGCCGATGGCTGTTGATGCTTCGCGTCCGTTCCCCTTTTTGGCGAACAAGACGCTGAATCTGGCGGTGGAGCTGGTGAAGGCGGACGGCGAGCATAGCATGGGCCTGATTCAGGTGCCTTCCGTACTTGACCGCATCACGGAGGTCGCGCCGGAGGGACGCCGCACATTCGTGTTCTTGGAGGATATTATCGCCAGCCACTGCAACGATTTGTTCAAGGGCTGCCATATCCTCGATTTGGTGCCGTTCCGCGTTACGCGTGACAGCGATTTGGATATTGAGGAAGAGGACAGCGTGGACCTTATGAAGGAGGTCGAGGAGTCGCTGCGCAAGCGTAAACGTGGCGTTACTGTAAGACTGGAGCTTTTTAAGACGAATAATACGCGTATTAAAAAGTTCCTGGAGGAGAACCTTGACGTTACGGATATGGAGGTTTATGAAATCAACGGAGCGCTGGACCCGACCTGCTTCTTTAAATTTACCGGCATGAAGGGAATGTGGCCGTGGCTGTATGAACCCTTTGTGCCGCAGCGTCCGCTGGAGCTGCCTGAGGATGGAGACCTTTTTGCAGCAATTCGCGAGAAGGATATTCTGCTGCACCATCCGTACGAAAGCTTTGACCCTGTAGTGAAGCTGGTAAGCGACGCGGCTGACGATCCGCAGGTGCTGGCGATTAAGCAGACGCTGTACCGCGTGAGCGGCAACAGTCCGATTGTCGCTGCGCTGGCGAGGGCGGCGGAGAATGGCAAGCAGGTTACGGTGCTTGTAGAATTGAAGGCTCGCTTTGATGAGGAGAATAATATTCTTTGGGCGCGTCGTCTGGAAAAAGCTGGCTGCCATGTTATCTATGGCCTTGTAGGCTTGAAGACACACGCGAAGATAATTCTGATTGTGCGTCGTGAGGATAACGGCATCAAGCGCTATCTGCATCTGGGCACAGGCAACTATAACGACAGCACCGCTAAGCTTTATACTGACCTTGGCCTGATGACGGCGAACGATGAATTTGGCAGCGATGCTTCGGCGTTTTTCAACCTGCTCAGCGGCTATAGCGAGCCGCCGGTTTGGAACAAGCTCGTCATGGCGCCCTTGGGACTGCGCGAGAAGATTTATGCGCTGATTGACAATGAGATTGAAATGGTGAAGGCAGGCAAGCAGGGACATATTATCGCGAAGATGAATTCGCTGATTGACCAGCCGGTAATCCAGAAGCTGTACGAAGCATCGGCGGCAGGAGTGCATATCGACCTGATAGTGCGCGGCATTTGCGGTCTGCGTACAGGCATTGAGGGCATCAGCGAGAATATTACGGTGCGCAGCATTGTCGGACGTCAGCTGGAGCACAGCCGCATTTTCTGGTTTGCCAACGGCGGCGAGGAGCAGCTGTATTTGTCGAGTGCCGACTGGATGCCGCGTAACCTGAATGACCGCGTAGAGCTGTTTTTCCCGATTGAAACGGAGGAGCATATCCAGCGCATCAAAGGATTGCTGGATTTGTATCTGCGTGATAACGTCGGCGCGCATATGATGCAGTCGAACGGTACATATCGCCGCGTGCGCAACAAGCTGGAGCCGGTGAGCGTACAGAGCACCTTATACGAAATGGCACAGCTGGCGGCGGCGGGGGATAAGCTGCCGATGGAAAAACGCCTGCAGCCTGTGTTCAGCAGAAGATAAACATCTTAAACACCCGATTAATAACGCTTGTTGCTATTAGCAGAGCAACTTGCTATAATTATAATGATATAGACAGAGGGGGATTAAGATGAGTAATTATGCTGTGACTTTAAATTACAAATGTAACTACGGTTATGTAGAATATAATGAAGCAACAAAAACTGCCAGTGTTAAATTGGCTGTAGCAGAGGCGAAAGCTGCTGTGGAGAAATTCCTGGCTGCGCCGCTGACGCTGGACGTGCCGCAGGGCGAAACTATCCGCGACTTTGTGACGAAAACGCTGGAGCCGCTGGCTGATATGGAAAGCTTCAAGGTGGCGCTGACACGTTTGTGGGGCAATACCGGCGTGCGTGTGGAATGGAGCATTCCTGTGGGCATGGCGGATGATATTGCTAAAGAAGTGCTGGCAGAGGAGCACACTGACTGCTGATTATTTTGGGCAGACTCTTGATGTAGTAGTTGAGAGTCTGCTTTTTGTTTATAATTAAGGAGGAACAAAATGCTGGATATTAACAAGTTACGTAATGCCTACAAAGTTATTAATCAACTTAGTCAGAACAAGAATCCATTTGCGGAGGAGGAACTGACGCTGGAGATTGTGCAGAGTGCGGAGGTTCAGGCGGCTCTAAAAGATGCAGCAGAGGTGATTGCTGTGTATGGAAAAATTATGAACTTGGTATCGCAAAGTACAAACTTTAGTGTAGCAGGTAAAAGCCAAAAAAAGGATTTTTCGGTAACTCCGGAGGAGATTGCACAGTTAAAGACGACAGAAATGCCTTTGTCGATTTCGTTTGTTGTTAAAAATATTAATGAAAGTATTCCTGCTATTGTTAATGAGCAAATGCGTAAGCTAACAGCACCTGGGCTGGGGCGCTGGCTGATGAGCATGGGTTATTTGCAAATGGCAGACAACGGTAAAAATAAAGTGGCTAGTGAAAAAGG
>URVO01000126.1 GCA_900551335.1 uncultured Phascolarctobacterium sp. | reverse complement strand
CCCCTATACCGTGTATCTGAACCATAAGGATTATCAGCAGCTGAGCGAGATGACTAACGGCAGCTTTGGCGGCATTGGCATTGTGTTTGGCAAGCGCGGCAATGACTATGTGGTTATTTCGGCGCTGGAGGATAATCCCGGTGCGCAGGCCGGTATCAAGAGCGGCGATATCATCACCGGTATTGACGGCAAGTCGACGCGCGAGATGAATATGGAGCAGGTGGCTAACAAAATCCGCGGCGAACAGGGGACCGAGGTCGAGCTGGAGCTGCAGGATAAGGAGGGGCGCTTGCGCAAGGTTCGTGTAATGCGTAAGGAAATCAAGAATCCTTCTGTCGGCGGACAGCTTTTGCCGAATACGAAGATTGGCTACATCCGTATTGCGGTGTTCAACGAAAATACCGGCACGGATTTTGCCAAGAAGTATAAGGAGCTGGAGCAGCAGGGGATGCAGGCGCTGGTGCTTGACCTGCGTAGCAATCCCGGCGGCGTTTTTGACGCCGGCGTGCAGGTTGCAGGCATGCTGGTGCCGAAGGGACCAATCGTTTCTGTTATCGACAGAGACGGCAATAAGGTTACCGAAAGCTCGGAGCTGGAAAAGGTGAAATATCCGCTGGCAGTGCTGGTGGACCATGGCAGCGCGAGTGCTTCGGAGATTGTTGCCGGAGCGATTAAGGATACCAAGAGCGGCAAGCTTTTCGGCGTAAAAACCTTTGGCAAGGGCAGCGTGCAGTCTGTGTATCGCTTAGACAGCGGCACGGCAGTGAAGATTACTGTGGCGAAGTATTATACGCCGTCCGGAGTTTCGATTCACAACGTAGGCATTGAGCCTGATGTGAAGGTGGAGCTGCCGGAGGATGCGAAGGTAGATGTGCAGCTGAAGGCGGCAGAGGAATATCTGCTGGGCGAGCTGAACAAGTAAGGGAGGTGCTGCGCAAGCGGCACCTTTTTTTGTAAATTTGGGGTTGACGTTCTTTTCCTATAACCCAAATTAACACTATAATTTGAGGTGTATCATGAAAAAATTATTGATTTTACTAAGCTGCCTGCTGATTTTGGTAACTGCTAATATTTGTAGTGCGCAGGTGACGCTGGGCGTAGAGCGCTTAGGCGAGCCGCAGGTGCAGCGAATGGTGGCACATAAGCGAGTGGGACTGTTTACTAATCAGTCGGGCGTGGACAGCAGGCTGACGAGCAGCGTGGAGCTGGTGCGTGCGCAGGCAGATTTGCAGGCGATTTTTGTGCCGGAGCATGGCCTGTTCGGCGCTGTGGCTGCAGGCGACGAGGTTAAGGGAGATCAGTATGCCGGTATTCCCGTCTTTAGCCTTTATGGCGACACGCGCCGTCCGACACAGGAGATGCTGAGCAAAATAGATGCTATGCTCGTGGATATTCAGGATGTCGGCATTCGTCATTATACATATTTTTCCTCGCTGGCTTATATCATGGAGGAATGCGCAAAATATCACAAAGAGGTCATTATTCTTGACCGTCCCAATCCACTGGGCGGAGTGATGGAGGGGCCTGTGCTGAAGCCGGAATATGCAACGTTTATCGGTTTATATCCGCTGCCCCTGCGTCATGGCCTGACGATTGGCGAGTTTGCGCGTTATATAAATAAGACGCAGCAGCTGAACTGTTCGCTGCAGGTTGTGCCGCTGAAGGGCTGGAGGCGTTCTATGCTGTGGCAGGATACAGGCTTGCCGTGGACGCTGACCTCGCCGCTGATTCCTACGGCAGAGACGGCAGTGCTGTATGGCGTGACGGGCGTGCTGGGCGACAGCAATTTGTCCGTGGGCGTGGGCACGGCGAAGCCCTTCTACTTCGTTGGTGCGCCCTTTGCCGATGCGCAGCAGGTGAAGGCGGCGCTGGATGCGCTGGCACTGCCGCATGTGGCCTTTCGCGCTGCCAGCTTTACGCCGCGCTATGGCGATTATACAGGCGAGCTGGTGCAGGGCGTGGAGATTCATCTTCTGGAGGCGCATAAGGTGAATCTGGCAGAGCTGCAATATAAGATTTATCTTGCTATGGATAAGCTGTATCCCGGCAAGCTGAAGGCGCAGGAGCGCGGCTATGGCGCCGAGGGCTATAAGACAGATATTGCACTGGGGGAAAGCAGCCTGCGTGAATGCGCAGATGAGGCCGAAACCTTTGCGCGCTGGCGCAGCGAGTGCGCGGCATTTGCCAAGGAGGTGCAGCCTTATTTGCTGTACAGGTGATGCGGAGAAGCAGAGCGCGTAGAGCTATTTCAAGCTAAAGACCTGCGGCCGTGTTGCGCTTCCAAAGGTCATCGCGTGTGTTTTCACCTCTCACTCTTATACACACCTTTTTTGCTTGTTTTTGCAACCACTGAAAAAAATTTTTTTTTGAGGTTGCAAATTTGCCTAAAAAACCTGTGTATTAGAGTGAGACTTTTCTTTTTCTCCCTCTTTCTTTTATTAAATTTTCTTTCTCGCTCTTTTTCTTTTGGCTATGTATTACTACTACTAGCGATAGCTAGTAGTAACTATAATGTACCCATAGTACTTGACAGTGAAAAAGAGAGATTTTCTAAATCCTTGACACAAGAAAAAGTTAAATCCATATTTCTTGACAAAAGAAAAGGTTGAATCCTAATCCCTTGACATTTTTAGAGAGTGCAATCCCGGATCCTTGACAAAGCTCTCTTTTATTTGACTTATTGCTGTCGCTGCTATAAATTAAATATAAGAAGTGAGAGGTGCTCAAGATGACTAAAAAACGTTTTACAGCTGAGGAAATCGAAATTTTAAAAGCAAATCCATATACACATAGTATTTCTGCTGATGCAATTAGGTTTAAAAAAGAGTTTCATGACCAATACAGAAGATTGTACATGTTAGGGCACAATTGTACAAAAATATTTAAGGAATTAGGCTATAGTATAGAGATCCTTGGAATAAGGCGTATTTATTCTTTTGATTCTAGAATCAAAGCCAAAAGCCAACTGACAGAAGAAGTTTTAGCTCCATCTGAAGATGTTGAAGAACAGTTTGTGGATAAGGATATTCAGTTAGCCAGATTGCAAAATGAAGTTATGTATCTTAGGCAGGAGCTTGAATTTATAAAAAAAATTATAAAAGCAGAAAGTTCGAGCAAGCAGAAGCTATGATTTTAGAAAATGCAAGCGTAAAATTTCAAGTTATTCATGATATGCTAGAGTCTACTGATTGCGCCATGAGCATCACTGAAATGTGCTCTTTGGCTGGAGTTTCACGTGGCGGTTATTATTATTGGTGTAAGCAGAAAAAATGTAGGGAACAGCGCGAAGAGGCAGATAGAAAAGATTTTGCTTTAGTTTTAGAGGCATATAAATTTAGGGGATATGCTAAAGGTGCTAGAAGCATATATATGAGATTGTTGCACCTAAGTCCGCCTGTAGTAATGAATATAAAGAAAATACGGCGTCTTATGGATAAATACGGTCTTAGATGTCCTATTAGAAAACCCAATCCATACAGAAGGATGTTGAAAGCTATGCGTACCAATAGTTTTGCTGACAACATACTGAAGAGAAGATTTAAAGATTTTGGACCGAGAAAGGTACTTCTTACAGATATAACGTATATACCGTTTAGAGGAGCATGGTTGTATTTGTCAGTGATTATTGATGCGTATACTAAGCAGGTCTTATCTTATGCATTAAGTGATACGCTAAAGATTGATTTTGTTCTAGAAACAGTAAAACAACTTTTAGAAAAATATAACGTGAATTTAAGCCAGGAAACGATTATTCACAGTGACCAAGGAGTGCATTATACTAGTTATAAATTTATAGAAATAGTTGAAAATTCTAATTTAAGGCGTTCTATGTCTAGGCGAGGTAATTGTTGGGACAATGCGCCACAAGAAAGTTTCTTTGGTCATATGAAACAGGAGATAGATGTTAGTAATTGTAAAACGTTTAGTGAAGTAAAAGCCATAATAGACGATTGGATGTCATATTATAACCAAGATCGATATCAGTGGAAACTGGCAAAACTTTCCCCGAATGAGTATTATGAGTATTTAAAAACCCAAATTTATCCTCTATGAAATAAGTGCTTTTACAGCACTTATTTTTATGGGCAAAATTCTCTTTTTTTCTTTGAAAAATGTCTTGACAAAGGGGTACGGTTTAAACCTTTAGTGAAGTAATTCTACTTATACGTTATATATATAACATAATTATTATAGTATACGTTAGTAGTAGGGCTGAACAACAAGGTTGGACTGCTGACGAGCTGAAGGCGTGGGCAGCTAAGCAGAGCGCTTAATATTGAGTAAAAGCCAAAGATCTGCTATCTTGCGAAAGAAGCTTTGAAATGCTATACTAACGTTGTAACAGAAGTGGCTAATAAGATATAATAAATCCAGTAGAGAAAATAAGGATTTTGAAAACTCGAATAGTCACAAAAAATCAGGCCAAAGTATACAGGGGGAGGAATATGAAAAAGTTGATAATACCAGATAAAGTACAAAAAGAGATGCTTACCGATCTTATGATTG
>URVO01000125.1 GCA_900551335.1 uncultured Phascolarctobacterium sp. | reverse complement strand
AAGCCGACAGAAATTCAGCTGCTGCGTCTTTTGGGCAATTCGCCGCTGCAAATTGAGATTGACTTTTGCCGCGTGGTGAGCCGCGAAACGACGCACACGGATAATTCTTATCTCGACAGAGCTTATCTGGAATTTAGCGATATCAAGGATAATTATTATGATGCCTTCCTCATGACGGGTGCACCGGTGGAAACGATTCCCTTTGAGGAGGTCGATTACTGGAAAGAAATCGAGGCCTATCTTGACTGGGCAGAGTACCACTGCTATTCGACGATGACGCTGTGCTGGGGTGCGCAGGCAGCGCTGTACCATTACTACGGCGTGAACAAGACGGTGCTGCCGGCGAAGATGTTTGGCATCTTCCCCTATGGCCTGACGGTGAAGAATCATCCGCTGCTGCGCGGCTTCGACGACCGTTATTTTATTCCGCAGTCTCGTCATACTGCTGTCGACGATGATGCTATTGATGCCTGCAGGTGCTGTCGCGTTCGGTGGAGAACGGCATCAACATTTGCGCGACGAAGGATTTGCGCCGTATTTTTGTCTTAGGCCATTTTGAATATGACCGCTATACGCTGGCAGACGAATATTTCCGCGATAAGAAAAAGAATCTGCCGATTGAACAGCCGAAGTTCTACTTCCCCGAGGGCGATACGACGCAGGAGCCTGTTTTCAAATGGCGCAGCTACGCGCATCTGTTCTACATGAACTGGCTGAACATCGTTTATCAGGATACGCCCTATGATTTGCAGGATTTGGCGCCTGCTGATAATGACAAGCTGAATAAGGCGCTTGATGGCTATAACAAAATGCTGCTGCAGCTGCAGCGCATGGGCGCAGATATACAAAAATAAATTTTAAGGTTAGGAAAAGGAGCGATACAAGATGAGTGATTACAAGATTAATACAAAATGTTTAGTAGGCGGTTATAAACCTGGCAGCGGCGAGCCGCGTCAGATTCCGATTATCCAGTCCACGACCTTTAAGTACGATACGTGCGAGGAAATGGGCAGGCTGTTCGACCTGGAGGCGACCGGTTATTTTTACTCTCGTCTGCAAAACCCGACCTGCGATTATGTGGCAGCGAAGCTTGCGGAGCTGGAGGGCGGCGCTGCAGCAATGCTGACATCCTCCGGCCAGGCGGCCAACTTCTTTGCGCTCTTCAACATCTGCGAGGCAGGCAGCCACATTGTTGCGTCCTCCTCTATCTATGGCGGAACCTATAATCTGATTGCCGTGACGCTGGCGAAGATGGGCGTGACTGCGACCTTCGTTTCTCCTGATGCGACGGAGGCGGAGCTGGACGCTGCCTTTCAGGAGAACACGAAAGCTGTGTTTGGCGAGATTATCGCTAACCCCGCGCTGACGGTGCTGGATATTGAAAAATTTGCCGACGCCGCACATCGTCATGGCGTGCCCTTAATCGTGGACAACACCTTCCCCACGCCGATTAACTGCCGCCCGCTGTCCTGGGGCGCAGACATCGTGACGCATTCGACGACCAAGTATATGGACGGCCATGCTGCCTGCCTTGGCGGCGCGATTATCGACGGCGGCAAATTTGACTGGATGGCACATGCCGATAAATTCCCCGGCCTGTGCAAGCCTGACGAGTCCTATCATGGTATTACCTATGCCGAAAAGTTTGGCAAGGAGGGCGCGTTTATTACGAAGGCAACGGCGCAGCTGATGCGTGATTTTGGTGCTATGCAGTCGCCGCAGAGCGCTTTTATCTTGAACCTTGGCTTGGAATCGCTGCATGTGCGTATGCCGCGCCACGTAGAAAACGGTCAGGCTGTGGCAGAGTTTTTGGAGCAGCAGCCGCAGGTGGAATATGTAAATTATCCGGGACTTCCTTCTAATAAATATTATGCGCTGGCGCAAAAATATCTCGGCAATGGCGGCTGCGGCGTTGTGTCCTTCAATCTGAAGGGCGGACGCAGGGCGGCGGAGGCCTTCATGAAGCGTCTGAAGCTGGCAGCTATCGAAACGCATGTGGCAGACGCACGCACCTGCTGCCTGAATCCGGCAACAACGACGCATCGCCAGATGACGGACGAGCAGCTCGCAGAGGCTGGAGTTCCGGCAGGACTTGTACGTCTGTCCTGCGGCTTGGAGGATAAAGAGGATTTGCTTGCTGATTTAAAGCAGGCTTTAGCTGGTATTGAGTAAAAAAGTATTGCCTGCGAGGATATTCTTCTATTTTTATCATGTATACATGTATATTGCCGTTTAAACGCTTGCATTTTTTCGGCTTATATAGTAAAGTATTAACTAGCTTAAGAGCGAACTTAATGTATTATGAAGGATGTGTACTCGATGAAATTAAAGAAATTACTGCAAGCTGTTCTGTGCACTGCCATGGTGCTTGCTTTAGCAATTACCGCAGGCTGTGGCGGCAGTGACAAAAAATCTGACAAAAAAGTTTTGAAGGTTGGTATGGAATGCGCATACGCTCCGTACAACTGGTCTCAGCCGACTGCTGATGGCGGCGCTGTAAAAATCGCCGGTTCTAACGAATATGCTTATGGCTATGACGTTATGATTGCGAAAAAACTGGCTGACTCCATGGGCGCAGAGCTGGAAATCCACAAAATTGAATGGGACGGCCTGGCTCCTGCTGTTGTAAGCGGCAAAATTGACGCTGCTATCGCCGGTATGTCCATCACCTCCAAACGTAAAGAAACCGTTGACTTCACCAAACCGTACTACTATGCAACTGTTGTAGCTCTGGTGAAAAGGGATTCTCCGCAAGCTCAGGCTAAAAGCGTTGCAGACCTCAAAGGCTCTGTTGCAACCTCTCAGTTGAACACCATCTGGTATGACCAGATTGACCAAGTTCCGGACGTTAAAAAGCTGCCTGCTATCGACAACGTTCCCGGCATGATTGTTGCGCTGAAATCCGGCAAATGCAACCTGATTGTTACCGACATCCCGACTGCAAAGGCTGCTGCTTTTGCTAACCCGGATTTGACCATGGTAACCTTTGAAGGCGATAAAGGTTTCAAAACCTCTCGTGAAGATGTTGAAATCGGCATTGCTATTAAAAAAGGCAATAAAGAGCTGGCTGACTCCATGAACAAGGTTCTCGGCGCTATGACTGAGGCTGATTTCAACAAGATTATGGACGAGGCTATCAAAAAACAACCGTTAGCAAAATAACCTGAACTAACCGCGACAGGGCAATGGCTGCCAGCAAGGCAGCTGCTGCGCGGAGGCGGTAAGATGGGGCGGCGTAAGTCGCCCCTATTTGTATATTATAAGGATGGTGTGATAAATGCCAGAAACATTTTTTGGCTGGGTAGTATTTTTGTTGCAGCAGTATGGCCCCGTGCTTTTGAAGGGTGCAGTTGTAACCCTGCTGCTTGCTGTTGTCGGTACCTTCATCGGCTGTATTATCGGCTTGATTGTGGGTGTAATCCAGACGATTCCGCTGGAGGATAATGAAAGCGCTGTAAAGCGCATTGCTGTGCGCTGCGTGCAGCGTCTGCTCGATGCTTATGTAGAGGTTTTCCGTGGTACGCCTATGATTGTACAGGCGATGGTTGTCTACTATGGCGCTATGAGTCTTTTTGATATTGATATGTCGCCGCTGTTTGCCGGCTTCCTCGTTGTTTCTATCAACACCGGTGCGTATATGGCAGAAACCGTGCGCGGCGGTATTGAATCTGTCGATCCCGGTCAGA
Organism: uncultured Phascolarctobacterium sp.; assembly: GCA_900551335.1. Taxonomy (GTDB): domain Bacteria; phylum Bacillota; class Negativicutes; order Acidaminococcales; family Acidaminococcaceae; genus Phascolarctobacterium_A. Next base: position 833 of record URVO01000125.1, on the reverse strand, counting down.
AGGAGGCTGCGATTGCCATTGGTATGGATCACATCCAGACCATGCGCTGCGTTATCCTGCCGCAGGCATTGCGCAACGTTATGCCGCAGCTGGGCAACAACCTGATTATCAACATCAAGGATACTTCTGTATTGAACGTTATTTCCGTAACCGAGCTGTACTTTGCTTCTAAGTCTGCTGCCGGTGTTTATTACAAATACTTCGAGATTTTCTTCATCACCTGCGTGGTTTACTTCATTATGACCTTCACCGCTTCCCGTCTGCTGCGTTGGGCAGAAAGCAAGATGGATGGTCCGAAGGATTATCAGCTGGTAACCTATGATCCGATGATGGATCCCTGCGGCGCTATTCCTCTGCCGACGAAGAAACAGAAAGGCAGGCACTAAGCGATGGAAAAGGAACTTTTGTTATCTATTCATGATTTAAAGAAAAGCTTTGGCGAGCGTGAGATTTTGAAGGGCATAAGCTTCGATGTGCATCGTGGCGACGTTGTCTGCATCATCGGTCCTTCCGGCAGCGGCAAGTCGACCTTGATTCGCTGCGTAAATTATCTTGAGCATCCGACTGACGGACATATTGATTACCGTGGTCAGGATGTCAACGAAGCCTTTAAAAAGCTGACCATGTACCGCACGAAGGTGGGCATGGTGTTCCAGTCCTTCAATCTCTTCAATAATATGACTGTTTTAGAAAACTGCATGGTTGGTCAGGTGAAGGTGCTGGGCAAGAGCAAGGAAGAAGCAAAGGAAACAGCGCTGAAATATCTGAAGCATGTTGGCATGGACAGCTACGTCAATGCTAAGCCGCATCAGCTCAGCGGCGGTCAGAAGCAG
>URVO01000124.1 GCA_900551335.1 uncultured Phascolarctobacterium sp. | reverse complement strand
GAGCAAAGGACTGAAAATCCTTGTGTCCACAGTTCGATTCTGTGCTGAGGCACCACACTGAAAATACACCTGCTATTTTATGCAGGTGTTTTTTTATTATATCCAGCTCTATAACATGTTTTCAAAGGAGTGTTATATAATGTTCGAGAAATTTTTCCATGAGGTTACCGGTCCTTATATCTGGGGACTGATTCTGCTTTTGTCTCTGCGTGCAATCTATTCCTCTGCACGTAAAAAGGATATTCCGCACGCTGCAGCCTTCATCGTCGTAGCTATCGTCGCAGCCTTCATGACTGCTGTATCCTTAGATATGCTGCCACCGGCTATCGCAGAAATTTTTGCGTAAAAACATTCAACGGCTATGCAACAAAAAATTGCATAGCCGTTTTTCTTAGCTTCACTTTGCTGAGGCTCCTTCATGACAGTGACATTCTCCCGCCCGCGCCAGCTGCATTGAGCATTCAGGGCACACGCCCTCGCCCTCCAGCAGTCCGCTGCCCCAGACATACATCGCCTGCAAAATCGGGAAGAGGCTTTCGCCGCGCTCCGTCAGCGCGTACTCCACCTTCGGCGGCACCACTGGATAAACAGTGCGCGTAATCAGACCGTCGCGTTCCAGCTCGCGCAGCTGCTGCGTCAGCATCTTGGCCGTCGCCTCAGGCACCAGACGGCGCAGCTCATTAAAGCGCAGCACCTTGCCTGACAAATGCCACAGCAGCAAGGCCTTATACTTGCCGCCGATGAGCTGCAGCGTCGCCGCCACCGGACAATTAAGATTGATACTTTCCTTTTCCATAATAAATTCCTTTCACAGTACCTTTTGAGATACTATATACCAAAATAGTGCATTCTTGAATTAAAGTAAGCGTCTGCTATAATAATAGCAGACTTATTTTTTTACGTCAAATAGATATCAAACGAAAGGATTCATTATGAAGAAAGAACTTCTCGACATCACCGGCATGAGCTGCAGCGCCTGCTCCTCGCGTATCGAAAAGGTCGTCAGCAAAATGCAGGGTGTGCAGCAAATAAGCGTCAATCTTTTAACGAATAACGCGCACATCTCCTTTGATGAAAGCGTTGTTGACGAAGCGGCCATTATCGCCCGCATCGAAAAGCTTGGCTTCGGTGCCGCCATTCATGCGCAAAGCAAGACCGCAGCGCCTGCCAGCACGCCGCAGGACACGGCAGCGCAGGAAATGGAGGAAATGCGCCAGCGGCTTATCGGCTCCATGATTTTTGCCGGCCTTGTCTTTTATCAGCACATGGGCAGAATGTGGGGCTGGCCGCTGCCAGGCTTCATCCTCGGGCAGGAAAACGAGCTTATCAACGCGCTGCTGCAAATGCTCTGGTGCATACCCGTGCTGTTCATCGACCGCAAATATTTTATTCACGGTGCTCGCAACCTGCTTAGCGGCGCTCCCAATATGGATTCGCTCATCTGCATCGGCAGCGGTGCCTCCTTCATCTACGGCCTCTATGCCGTCTTTGGTCTGGCCTATGCCTTCGGCCATAACAGACTGGACTTAATCCCCCAATTCGCCGACGCGCTTTACTTTGAAGCCAGCGCCGTTATCCTGGCGCTCGTCACGGTCGGCAAATTTATGGAGGCACGTGCCAAAAGCCACACCTCCGACGCCATCAAAGCGCTCATGAACCTGACGCCGAAAACAGCTCTTGTTGAGCGTCACGGCCTGCAGGGAGAGATTCCGCTTGCAGACGTTGTTACCGGCGACGTGCTCATCGTCAAAAGCGGTTCCTCCGTCCCCGTCGACGGCACGATTATCGAAGGCAGCGGTGCGCTCGACGAAAGCGCCATCACCGGCGAAAGCCTTCCTGTCGACAAAAACGTCGGCGACAAGGTCACAGGCGGCACGATAAACCAAAGCGGCTACTTCAAAATGCAGGCTACCGCCGTCGGCGCCAACACCACACTCGCCAAAATCATCGCGCTTGTTGATGAAGCGACCTCCAGCAAAGCGCCCATTGCCAAGCTAGCCGATAAGGTCAGCGGCTACTTCGTCCCCGCAGTCATCAGTATTGCCATATTAGCCGGAGCGGTCTGGCTGGCGCTCGGCGCAGGCTGGCACTTCGCCATTACTATCGCCATCTCCGTCCTCGTTATCTCCTGCCCCTGCGCCCTCGGCCTCGCAACGCCGACAGCCATCATGGTCGGCACAGGCCGCGGCGCACGCAGCGGTATTTTGATAAAATCGGCGACAGCTCTGGAAACTGCGCATAAGGTTGATACCGTAATCCTTGACAAAACAGGTACGATTACCGCAGGCAAGCCTGTCGTCACCGATATTCTGCCTGCCAACGGCGTAAGCAAGGACGAGCTGCTGCAGCTCGCCGCCAGCCTGGAGCAGCTCTCCGAGCATCCCTTAGGCAAGGCAATTACCAGCGCCGCTGCCAACGCCCAGCTCGAGCTTAACGAAGCAAGCGGCTATAAGCAAATCCCCGGCCAAGGCCTCACCGCCAGCATCGCAAACGCAGCCTACAGCGCAGGCAACCTCAGGCTTATGCAGGCCAGCGGCGTTGACGTAGAAGCAATACAGGCGCAGCAGGAGACCTTAGCGCAGGCAGGCAAAACGCCGCTCTACTTCGCCCGCGGCACACAGCTGCTTGGCTGCATCGCTGTCGCTGACACCGTCAAGCCTACGAGTAAGGAGACTGTCGCCCAGCTGCAAGGCATGGGTTTGCAGGTTATTATGGTCACAGGCGACAACAGCGTCACCGCAGAGGCTATCCGCACTCAGGTCGGCGTCAACAAGGCTATTGCGCAGGTTCTGCCGCAGGACAAGGAGCAGGTTATCCGTCAGCTGCAAGGCGAAGGACACACCGTTGCCATGGTCGGCGACGGTATCAACGACGCACCTGCCCTCGCCCGTGCCGATGTCGGCATTGCTATCGGCGCCGGCACGGACATTGCTATTGAAGCCGCAGACATGGTGCTGATTAAAAGCGATTTGCTCGACGTTGCCAAAGCCATCCGCCTCAGCCGCGGCGTTATGACCAACATCAAGCAAAACCTGTTCTGGGCGTTCATCTATAATGCGATTGGCATTCCCTTTGCCGCAGGCGTTTTCTACACGGCCTTCGGCTGGCTGCTCAATCCGCTGATTGCTGCCGCCGCTATGAGCTGCAGCTCCGTATCCGTCGTTACTAACGCACTCAGACTGCGTTTTATAAAATTATAAAAGCAAAAGGAGAGATTTATCATGACTAAAACTATTTCTATCGAAGGCATGCACTGCCAGCATTGCGTGGCAGCAGTAAACGAAGCACTGCAGGCTGTCGCTGGCGTAACCAGCGTAGCTGTATCTTTGGAAAACAACAACGCCGTTGTTGAGGGCGCAAGCCTTGACGACGCAGCGCTGAAGGCTGCCGTAGAGGATACAGGCTTCGACGTAATTGCAGTAAAATAAAAACATAGAAACAAGCAATCCCCCTGCTCTCGCCATCATGACGGGAAGCAGGGGGATTTTACTTTAATTCATATAATATTTTCTTCCTCTATTTTTGCCATCAGATACAATTATGTCTAACTTGCATAATTTAGCTAAATATCTTCTTGCTGTTGTTTCTGGCATTTTTATGACTTCGGCAATAGCTTTCGTAGTAACAAAGCCATTCTGTTCAACAAGCGTTAAAAATGTAGTGAAAAAATACTGTTCCTTATCGCTTAGCTTATCGCTCACTTTATCGCTCACTTTATCGCTCACTTTATCGCTCACTTTATCACTCACTTTTTGTGCTTCATAATTAACGTTCTTTAAAATAACTTTAAAACTCATGCCGTCTGAATAAAATATCGGTTTTAAAGCATCCTTATAGCCAGGAAGCTTTTCTGTTTCACTAATAATCTTCTTCAGACCGCTTCCTCGACGTTCCATAAATTTCATTCTATGAAACAAATCCGCTATAACGGGATTACGCCTCACCGAACTAATATCGGCTATATTATGCTCCTGTACTGCTTTACCCTCAAACATGCCACCAGGTGAGCTTATTTCTAATCTGTCGTCAAACATATCCACATGAACTTCACTGCCGGCCAGAATATAATCTCTATGAATCAAAGCATTTACCAACGCCTCTGTCACCGCACGCTCAGCATAATCAGGCTTATCAACTCGAAAGCCTGCTTCTTTATAAAAGCGCATTTTTGAATTATTTTTCACAAAATCAGAAGTACATCTCAAGAGATATATTAAATTCCCTTCAAATTCTTTATCATCCAAAGCATCATCAAAAACAGATCCCTTTTCTAACCCTTGCCATCTTGTACAAAAAACACGTGCATTATAAACTATATACTGATCCGCAAACAATCTTCCAGCATTAGTAAGATAACCCTTTTTATCTGTAAGCCCAAAAGAAAAATAATCTTTAGGCTCCATTTTCGACAAAGTCTGCTCATAATACGTTGCTTCAAGCAAAGTAAAGCTATAATCTGCCTTTCTCATATCGCTGATTAACGCATCAAATGACTGATTCTTCCCTTTTAAAATCAATTCGTTAAGAATAT
>URVO01000123.1 GCA_900551335.1 uncultured Phascolarctobacterium sp. | reverse complement strand
AAAGCTCTCGGATTTCTCCGAGAGCCGATTGCCATAGTTGGCGGAGTGGGTGGGATTCGAACCCACGCACGGGGTAAACCGTCTAACGATTTAGCAAACCGTCCTCTTCAGCCAGCTTGAGTACCACTCCATTAGACTACTTTTTTATTATAACAGATTCCTAGCTAAAAAGCAAGCATCTTTTTATAATTTTTGTATGGCGGAAAGGGTGGGATTCGAACCCACGGAAGGCTTGCACCTTCGCTAGTTTTCAAGACTAGAGCCTTCAACCACTCGGCCACCTTTCCATATTCTATTATTATACGTGAAAAAAGACTTCTAGTCAAGTATTTTGCGCTAATACTTCTTTAAAAGCATCAGCGCACTACTTAACCTTATAACTGCTTTACGCCAGCGCCTTATCCGTCACTTCCAAAAGCTTCGCCTCCAAAGCCTCAGCCTGCGTCAGCATAGCCTCCAGCTCTGCCTGCACCTGCGCGTTCCACTCAGCATCCTTCGTCAGCCCCAGATTGATGCGCACGTTATACTCTGCACAGCGCAGCGCTGCACGCGCCAACAGTCCGCTGCACGCGCCATCTGTGATTACGCCCGGATTACCGCAGACCACCAGCTCGTCTGCCAGCTCAAGCACAGCAAAGGACTCGCGCGCGATAGCCAGCGGCACCTCTGCCGCCTTTTTCGCTGCTGCGCGGATAGCCGCTGTACGCGCTGCCTTTTCCTCATCGGTAGCCTTGGGCAGCTTGTAGCAGCTCATGAAGCTGTTAAACACCGCTGCATCCTCCTGTACAAGCTCCAGCAGATGCTCACGCGCACGCTCAGCTTTTACGAGCACAGCCTGCATCTCTGCCTCCTGTGCTGCAAACCTCTCCTTGCCCAGCGTCAGATTGCAGACCATCGACGATAAGGCTGCCGCGAGCGCTCCGGCCATAGCCGCACCGCCGCCGCCGCCAGGGGCAGGCGCTGCACTTGCCAGCTCTGTCAAAAATTCTTTGCTTGTTAAATCTGTTAAATTTGCCATTATGTCCCCTCACACATTTTTGTTAGTTTTTTGCAAAGCCAGCCAGCGCCGTACCTGCACCACGGCAGCATAAGCATCGAGCGGCTCCGGCGGCACCAGCATTCCCAGCGGCACCAGCCTGCGCCAGCCCTGCGGCGGATTCTCCTGCCAATAAAGGCTACGAGCCTCCTCCGTGCTGTGCGCCTCGCCTACAAGCTCCAGCGACGTCTTTGGCAGCACACTGCGCACTGCTGCGCCAATCACCTTGTGATTCGTGCCATTGCCCATAATAACACCAGCCAAAACAATACCAGATGTAAAGCTGCGCAGCTCGGCCTCCATATTCTCCGTCAGCGCAATATGCAGAGCCAAAATTTTGCCTGCTGCATCTACAAGCGCCAAGCCTGTTTTGCTGCGTCCGGGGTCAATGCCAAGATATTTATTCATTGACAGGCTGCACCTCCAGCCTTACGCGTACAGGTCCGGCGGTAGAAATATCACCGCGTGCATAGGCCGTCAGGATAAAGCTGCCGTTTGTATGACGCATAGCATTAGCTGCTTCAATCACCGTTGCTGCGTCCATGCTGCCAACCTTGCCCGTCATCGGGTCAGGCAGCACACCTGCATTAACCGCAGTGTGATTTACCTTCGTCAAGAAATCCATAATCAGGCCTTCGTAGCCTGTCTCATTTGCCTGCAGCTTATACGTCTCACTGCAAATCAGCGTACCGTCCGGATAAACAAAGTTGTTGTCCACCATCTCAATATCGCAGACTGCCAGCTCACCAACGAAAATATTCGCCACAGTACGGATGCGGAAGAACTTGTTCGTCTTACTGTTATCCAGCTCCGCTACTGCATTTTCTACAATACTTTTGTTAATCCAGATAGCCTGCAGCAGCTTTTCGTCATGCTGCACGCCCAGCCTCTGCAAGGCTGCTTCATTAGCATTCTGCAGCAGCCAGTTCATCTGCACCTCATTCTCCTCATGCTTCAGACCGCCACGCAGAACTCCGGCGAAAACAACCTCGCCTGCACGGTAATAAAGCTGGCCCTCACGCATATGGACAATGCCCTTGCGCAGCTGCTCTGTCGTTTTTTCCAGATCGGCAACCTCGCTCGTCAGCTGCTGCTTAGAGTGCGTCAGCGAATCAACCTCGCTCTGCGCCCTGGCATACATATTGTTCAGCTGAGCAAGCTTAGCTTCCATAACATCATTAGCGTCCTCTGCTTCCTTGATTTGCGCATCAAGCAGAGAGATTTTTTTATTTTGCTCAACAACCTTACCCTTAGCCTGCGCCAGCTCTGCTCCAGCCACAGCCTTCTCCTCATTGAGAAGCTTCAGCTCCTTTTGCAGCTTATCCATACCGAAGAGAGCAACACGCGCACTTTGGGAAGAAGCGACCATAACGCTGATTGTCAGTACGGCGATAATCGTACCGCTGAGCACTGTCAGCAGAATCGAAGTATGCTTCGGACGCAAGCCAAATACAGACATTCTCTTCTTACCAATTTTACTGCCCATTTTATCGGCAAGAAAGGCAATAAAACCGCCAACTATGGCCATAATAATAATTAATCTGATACCTACCACGTACTCACCTCCAGCTTTTTTACACCTTACTTAGGCGTTTTTCTTCTTCAGCAGGTACAAGCCTACACCAAGACAAAGGATATTCGGCAGCGTGCAAGCCAGCAGCGGCGGCATTACGCCACCCTTGCCTAAGCCTGTGGTAAAGGTCATAATCGCGTAGTAGATAAAAATAACAATAATACTGATGCCAAGGCCGATAGAAGAGCTTGTACGCTGCTTCTGTGTGCCCAGGCAGGCACCAATCATCGCGAAGAAAAAGCTTGCCAGCGGAATATTGATGCGCATGAAAATCTCGCACCATTGACGGTCAGCACGCGTATCCTGTGCCTCCAGCATGCTGATATATTCGCGCAGCTCGCGAATCGTCATTTCCTCAGGCTCCTTCTGCTCCCAGGAAATCTGCTTTGGCGAAAAATTCAGCGGAATAATCTGCTCCTTAAACTTTGCACTGCTCTGCACACCGTCCTCGTCATCTAAGGCGAAAACATTGCCGTTGACAATACGCCAGCTGCCGTTTTCCCAGAAGCCCTCCTTAGCAGTCTGAATGCGGGAAATTTTTCCCTTATGGAACTCTTCAATGGTAATATCCGTCATCTTGCCCAGCTTTTCGTCAAAGCGGTTCGCATAGGTCACGCGCTGTGTATCACCACTGATGGTTTTGATAATAATATGGTCCTGAGTCGTCGGACGCGTATTATGGCGTATCTCTTCGTTAAGAATACGTGACGCCGTCGCCTTCGACGTAGGCACAACCTTCTCAGCCCAAACTACAGAGAACATGCTGACAATGAAGCCAACAACCAGCACCGGCGCTACAATACGGTAGTAGCTGATGCCGCCAGCCTTCATTGCTGTGATTTCACTGGAGCCGGACAGCTTGCCAAAGGCCATGAGTGCTGCCAGCAGCATGGACATCGGGAAAGTGTAGTTGATAATCTCCGGCATATTATACATAAATAAACGAGCTATGGTCTCCAGCGGAGCACCATATTTAGTCATGTACTGCGTAATTTTAAAGAGCATCGTGCTGGCAATAAAAATACTGGAGAAAGCAGCGATACCGAAAACGAAGGGATACAGCAGCTCCTTCAATACATAACGGTCTAATAATCGTAAGCGCACTTTTCTTCCTCCTGTTACATGCTAAAGTTATCGCCCAGATAATACTTGCGGGCGATGGGGTCATTGGCAATAGTGTCACTATCGCCATGCAGCAAAATCTTGCCCTCGGCCAGAATATAGGCCTTGTCGACGATGCTCAGCGTTTCGCGGACGTTATGGTCCGTAATCAGCACGCCGATGCCGCGCTGTGCCAGATGTGCAATCATGCCCTGGATATCGGCAACAGCGATAGGGTCGATACCGGCAAAGGGCTCGTCCAGCAGAATGAAGGCCGGGTCCGTAGCCAGCGCACGCGCAATCTCTACGCGGCGGCGTTCGCCGCCGGAAAGCGCCTTGCCCTCGCTCTTGCGTACATGATTAAGACGGAATTCATCAAGCAAAGCGTTCATCTTCGCTTCACGCTCGCTGGCATTCATATCCGTCGTTTCCAAAATCGCCATGATGTTATCCTCTACCGTCATCTTGCTGAAGATAGAAGCCTCCTGCGGCAGATAGCCGATGCCGGCACGCGCGCGCTCATACATCGGCATTGCGGTAATATCTCTGTCATCAAGATATACCCTGCCTTCATTCGGACGCTCAATGCCGACAATCATATAGAAGGTCGTCGTCTTGCCGGCACCGTTCGGGCCCAGCAGACCGACAACGCTGCCCTGCTCAACAGTGATGCTGACGCCGTCGACTACATGGCGTGTGTTATAACTTTTTACCAGATGGTCTGTTTTTATAATCAAGGCTGTGTCCTCCACATATCAGGCCAGCGCCTGCTCAGCGCCCTGCTTTTCCTTGCCGAGAACTGCAGGCTGCTTTTCGGGGATATAAATAATCTTTACATCGCCGTCA
>URVO01000122.1 GCA_900551335.1 uncultured Phascolarctobacterium sp. | reverse complement strand
GCACCGCCGCCAACGCCAGCATACAGCCATAACCGATAGCCTTAATTTTCTGCTGCATCATTTACCTCCTGCCAGACTCGTCTGGACGGAAAACTCCGTCGCGTCAGCCTGTCTGTGCACCTGCATCAGCTGCACAGAGCTATAGCGGCTGCTGCGCTGTAAGCTCTCCAATAGCCCGTCCAGTGCCTGCTCATCTCGCGCCACACCACGCACCGTTACAACTGCATTCTGCTTGTCATCCTTCTTCTTGCCCTTTATATCAGCATCATGCTGCTTATCCTGCGCCTTCACTAGCGCAGCAGCATTCTGCTTATCCTGCGACTTTTTAAATTCCAGACGCGTCAGATATGCGCCCTGCAAGCGCAGTCCGCCCCACGCCTCCAGCTCCTTGCTCACGCCTGTCACCGCCTTACGCTGCTGCGCCTGCTGCTTTAAGGCTGCCAGACGCTGCTCCAGCTGCACGCTCTCCGCTCGCCGTTCATGCCAGACAGCATAACGCTCAGCGTCCTGCTGCAACGATTGCAGCTCACCTTGCGCCAGATAGTACGCAGCAAACGCATAGCCGAGCGCCACAACTGCCAAGAGCAGGCTGACGCACGCGACACGCGGCAGCAGCGTTCGTGCGGTATCACGATAGCGCTGCCAATCCACCGCCGTCGGCAGCGGGGGAAAACGCAGCAGCTCCGCACCAGCAAACCACTGCTGTACTGATCTTTCCACTCGCGCGTCAGCATCACCCTGCTCAACAGCCATCTCAGTATCAGCCTGCATAACCTCTTGTTCCAACAAAGCACTTTGCCCCTGCTCACTTTTTTGCGCACTCTCCTGCTCCAGCACGCAGATAGCCTTCAGCTTCATGAGCAGCCTGCAGCATAAATCGCCATAAAGCTTTTGCTGCGCATATGGCAGCGCATAAAGCTGCACCAGCTGCTGCTCTGCGTCCTGCTGCAAGCTGGTAGTCAGCTCTGCACTCTCGGACGCAGCAGCGCCTGCCAAGATTTTATAGCAATAGCTGCAATCAGCAAAAAGCTGCCCTGCTTCCCACGCCAAGGTCTTACGCAACTGCTTTGGTGTCAGCATCGGCAGCGTAAGCTGCTCCGCTTGTAATCTGCCTGCGTCGAGCAGCAGCAGAGCAGAGATATTCTCCTCCACATCATGCTCCAGCAAACAATCTCGCACACACGCCTCCAGTGCCGCATCATTCTCATAAGGAAAGCTTTCCTCCCACTGCAATGCGCTCTGCCGGTAGAGAGAAAGATAAACAGCCTCTCCTAATGCGATAACCATCAACTGCTTTTCAGCACGCAAACGTCGATAGATAGCCTGCTTAATTTTTAGCATAATATGCACTTCCTTTCACATCTTCCAATACCACGCCATTATCTCCCTGCCCCAAAAGTACGCCATAGCAGCAGCAGCGCACAAAAACGGTCCGAAGGGAAGCATCCTCCTTCTCTCGCCGCAGGCCAGCAGCACCATTCCCACTGCACCCCCGCCCACGAACGCCAAAAGCAGGCAAGCGAGTCCCTGCTCCACGCCCAGCCACACGCCCAGCGCCGCCGCCAGCTTCACATCGCCCTCGCCCATGCCGCCACGGCTGGCGAAGTAAATTGCCAGCATAACAGCCAGCAACGCAGCCGCCCCTGCAAGCGCCGCAAGCACATCACCGGCAAGCGCCGCCCTGACTATGCCCACCGCCGCCAGCGCTAGCGTAACCCTGTCATAAAGCAAAAACGACCGCACATCAGTATACGCATGATAAGCAAGCAGCAGCAAAAATACTAAAGTAAATAACGCGTTCATAAAAACCTCCATTTACATCACTCCCCAAAATGCAAAAAGGCTCCTGTATTACATTTACTGCAATACAGGAGCCTTAAAATTTAAGCTCTTTACTACTTATGTACTAGTAGCTCTCAAAGCGAAGCAGATTACCAGTTCAGGTCTTCAACCTCTTGACGGCCTTTGCCGGTCAGTGCGTCCATCATAACGCGTTGTTCGATTTGAGCAGCCAGCTTTTTGGTGAATTTAACAGTATCCGGGTTAACGGACATGCTGTCGATACCACTCTTAATGAGGAATTCGCAGAACTCAGGGTATACGCTCGGAGCTTGACCGCAGATAGAAACGGTCTTGCCACCTTTGTGAGCAACCTCGATCAGGTGACGGATTGCACGGCGTACAGCCAGGTTACGTTCGTCATAGATATGGGATACGGTGTCGTTGTCACGGTCGCAGCCCAGAACCAGCATGGTCAGGTCGTTAGAGCCGATGGAGTAGCCATCAACGAATTTATTGAACTGATCAGCCAGGATGATGTTGGACGGAATCTCAGCCATCAGCCATACCTTGAAGTCTTTACCACGGGACAGACCGCAGTCAGCCATAATCTTAGTAACCTTTTCGCATTCCTCTACGTTGCGGCAGAACGGAATCATTACGTTCAGGTTCTTCAGGCCAAACTCTTCGCGAACCTTGCGAACAGCCATGCATTCGAGTTTGAATGCTTCGATATATTTCGGATCATAGTAACGAGAAGCACCGCGCCAGCCAAGCAGAGCAGAAGGCTCGTTCGGCTCGAATTCGTCGCCGCCCTTCAGATCGCGGTATTCGCTGGATTTGAAGTCGGAGAAGCGCAGGGTTACCGGTCTCGGAGCCATAGCCTGGCAAACTTGGCGGATGCCTTCAGCCAGCTGGTCGACAACCTTTTCCGGTTGACCAATTTTGATCAGATACAGCGGATGTTCATGGATATAGGTGGTCCAGATGAACTCTTCACGCATCAGGCCGATACCATCACAAGGCAGGGAAGCATATTTCTCAGCCAGCTCAGGATCGCCCAGGTTCATATAAATCTTAGTGCCGGTCGGCGGGAAGTATTCAGCAGCAGCAACTACCTGTTGTGCCGGTTGTTCAGCCTTCGGCTCTTCGATGATGCCTTCATAAACTACGCCATGGGTAGCATCAATGGTTACGTCGATGCCATCAGGAATAGTGGTGGTAGCAGCTTCGCCACGGCTCTTCGTGCCTACGATACAAGGAATACCCAGCTCGCGGGATACGATAGAAGCATGGCAGGTCATTCCGCCGCTATCAGTTACGATTGCTTTCGCTTTCTTCATAGCCGGTACCCAGTCAGGAGCGGTCATTTCGGTTACGAGAATTTCGCCTTCCTTGAACTCGTCGATATGGGACGGATCCAAAATTACATGTACGCGGCCTGCTACATTACCAGGGCTAGCAGGCAAGCCTTTAACAATAACTTTGCGATCGGTAGTCACTTTTTTCTCCTCTTTCGGTGCACCATTTTCTTTATTACGACGGCTCCATACGGTTTCCGGACGGGCTTGCAGAATGTAAACCTTGTTGTCGCGTTCGTCAACGCCCCATTCCATATCCATGTAGCAGCCATAGTGTGCTTCAATTTTCTTAGCGCATTCAGCCAGCTGTTTGATTTGCTCGTCAGTCAGCTTTTGCTCATTTTGTTCATCCAGAGGAACATTAACCTCTTCGCAGTCGCCGTCAGCTTTGCGAATCAGCTTGATGTCCTGAGCGTTAACGTTCTTTTCAACGATAGCGCAGGTTTCTTTATTTACAGTATAGTTATCCGGAGTTACGGTGCCTTGAACAACATATTCGCCTAAGCCCCATGCGCCCTCGATGAGGATGTTCTTGTCGTCGCCGGTAGCAACGTTAACAGTGAACATAACACCTGCAGCCTTGGAGAATACCATCATCTGTACAGCAGCACTCAGAGCTACATCCAGATGGTCAAAGCCTTGTTTTTCACGGTAGTAAACCGCACGGTCGGTGAAGCAGGAAGCATAGCATTCCTTAACCTTTGCTACGATGGTTGCAGCACCCTTAACGTTCAGGTAGGTGTCCTGCTGACCAGCAAAGCTTGCGTCCGGCAGATCCTCTGCTGTAGCGCTGCTGCGAACAGCAACGAACGGATCAGCCTCGCCAACCTTTTTGCCCAGCTCTTCGTAAGCTTCAGCAATCAGATCCTGCAGGTCTTGCGGCATTTCTTCGTCCATAATGGCTTGACGAACCTTAGCGCAAACCTCACGCAGCTGAGCGCTGTTGTCTACATCCAGGCCTTCGATGAGGTCTTTGATTTTCTGGTACAGACCAGTTTTCTCAAAGAAATATCTATAGGCACATGCAGTAGTTGCAAAGCCATAGGGTACGGGTACATCAACGTGGGAAGTCAGCTCACCCAAGGAAGAAGACTTGCCACCAGCGATTGCTACGTCTTTTCTCTCCAGCTGGTCAAACCACAGCAGGAATGCTTTTTCTTTCTCCATAATAAATTGCTCCTTTAAAAATACTATACTTTTAATCAGCGTATAGCCTTAATATAGTGTATACTATATCACATTTAGAGGGCATATTCAAGTCATTTCGCGAGTTTTTTTTAGATTTTTTTCGGTTATTTTTTCAAGCGTGTTATAATAAGGATATAAGCGAGGCGGAAACCATAAAATAAAAAAGCAGTCCAACTATTACTAGTCAGACTGCATGTCTTTAAGTTTGGTGGAGACGAGGAGAATCGAACTCCTGACC
>URVO01000121.1 GCA_900551335.1 uncultured Phascolarctobacterium sp. | reverse complement strand
CCAGACTTTTTCATCTGCTCGCGTACATTGGCTTCAATCTTCGCCAGTGCAGCCAGCTGCTTTTGTACGGCCTCAGTGCTTTTGGCAGCTCCTGAACCTTCTGCTCCTGCTGAGCCTTGGTTTTGCGGAACTCTGCCAGCTCTCTTGCTTCCTTGCTGCTGGAGTAAAGCATGCAGGAAAGCAGCATAATTACGCCGACGGTGCCTAATGCAACACCGCCTGCAATCGTAGCATATTTTTTTATTTGTGCAGTATCCATATCCTTACGGCTGATGCCTTTGCCATCATGCGGTACGAGCATGACAGTGTAATCACCATGCATCTGCTGGAAGGAATTAAGCAAATCTTTCCATTTCCGAAATTTGTTAATCATAGTTCCTTCTTCCTCAAAACGAATTATAAATTCAATCTATATTATTTCAACTAATTGTTAAAGTTCCTACAAAGTGAAAGAGCTTCTCTAAATAGTTTAGCATACATTTTTTCCCTATGAAATAGTTTTTGGATGAAATGCAGTACTGGGTGTACGAAATGTTAAAAATAATATTTGTACTCTGCTTTGTTTACATATATAATTTGATTAAGGGAAGAAAAAAGCTTTTTGTGAAGGGGAGTTACACTTATGTATGATGAATTATTTTTGCTTAAGCTTTTGGAAGATACACATTTTATATTGACGCTTATCTTTGGCGTCATCCTGAGTGCGGCTTTTGTGGGGATGGAGCGCACGAAGGCCAACTATATGAAGCTTGGCTGTTTTACCGTTATTTCTGCAATCCTGCAGTTTTTGACCTTTGAGTATCTAGGCAACGAGAGAGCGTTGCAGCTTTATCCCTTTTTGATTCATGTGCCGCTCATAATCTTTTTGAGCCATATGTATAAAGTGTCGTATTACAGCTCGACGCTGGCTGTTTCTATGGGTTATCTGTGCTGTCAGCTGGCAAAATGGATTGGCATGGTAGGCGTATTATTTATACCGGAGCAATGGTTTTATTATGCTGTGCGTATAGCAGTTACCTTACCCCTGCTGGCACTGCTCGTTTACTACGTCAGTCCCAGCTTTGCGATGCTTGTGCGCCTGCCATGGCGCGAGCTGGTTACTCTCGGACTGATTCCCTGTGTTTATTATATTTATGACTATGCTACTACGGTCTATACGAAGCTGCTTTACTCCGGCAATCCGGTGGGTGTGGAGTTTTTAGGCTTTTTCCTCTGTATTGTCTATATAATTTTTCTCTATGTCTTTGCGCATGAATATCTGGGCAAGAAGGAGCTGGAAACACAGAACAAGCTGATTGAAATAAAGGTTAATTCTACGCTGCATGAGCTGGCGCAGACACGCCAGATGCAGCAGCAGCTGTCGATTATGCGTCATGATATGCGCCATTTTATGAGTACGGCGCGCACGCTTATCCAACAGGGCAAATATGCTGAGGCAATGCAATACCTTGGCGACGGACAGAGCGAGCTGGAAAGCACGATTTTGCAGCGCTATTGTACGCATGAATATATCAATGCTATTATTATCAAATATAATGATAAGTGCCGTTTGAAGAAAATCAGCTTTCAGGCAGATGTTAAGCTTGCAGAGATATTACCCTGCTCTGAGCTGAGCTTTTCGGCGATTTTGGATAATGCTTTGGAAAATGCTTGGCATGCAGTTTGTGAGCTGCCTGAGGAGAAGGCACAGATTAACCTGCAACTCAAGCAAAATGGCGGCAAGCTGCTAATGTCTATTAAAAATACTTATCTGCACAAGCCGGAATTTGCTAATGATCGTCCAGTATCGACACGCTCTGGTCATGGCATCGGCACGCGGAGTATTATTTATAACTGTGAAAAAATTGGTGGACAATATCAATTTTCTTTAGAGGATAAGCTCTTTGTTTTACGTATCATTATTTAAGGGGGATATTTATGCTGCGCTTTATACTTTGTGATGATGATGAAGTTCAATTAGATGAAATAGCTGGCTTAACACGGCAGTGGGCAGATGCCAATAATATAAACGTGGAAATCAGCCAGTTTACATCTGGGAAGGCGGTGCTAGAGCAGTTTCAGCCACAGCGCAATGATATTGTTATATCTGATATCATGATGCCGGATGTGGATGGCTTGACGCTGGCAAACAGTCTGCGCTCACTGCGTCTGGATTTTCATATTATCTTTATGTCATCCTCGAAGGATTTTGCGTTGCAGGCCTACGATGCTCACCCCTATGGTTATCTGGTTAAGCCATGCAGCTATGAGGACTTCAGTGCCTTGCTGGGAAGCTTAATGCAGAAGGTGCGGATGCATACGCTCTCGGTGCATTCCGGTCATGAGACATATAAGCTGCCAATTACGGACATCAGCTTCGTGGAGGCGACGAACAGGCAGACTGTCTTCAACATGAAGGATGGACGTAGCATTGCTACGCGTGATACGCTGGCAAGTATTCAGGACGTGCTGCTGAAGTACCCTGCCTTTTTCAAGCCGCATCGGAGCTATATTATCAACCTGCAGTATGTTGAGCACTTTAATAGCAAAGAGATTTCTATGAAAAATTCTGCCTGCCTGATACCGATTGCCAGAGGTTTGGAGAAGGAATTCAAGGAAAAATATTTTCAGTTTATGTTCTCTGAGTAGAGCTGGTGAGAATTGAGAAAAAGAAGAGCTGCTATGCTTAAGCAGCCTCTTCCCTGCTCCAGATGCGCCCAACCGGATTGTGCGGCGAGCAGTGCTTCTTGTATTTCCCGGGCAATAGGAAAATCCATATCTGCCACCCAGAACGGCAGTACGTTAGCAGGACGACCGCGCTGGACAGGCGCAGCTTGTCAGCAAGCGTCTGCTCCTTGACTACAATGTAGGAAAAGCAAAAAGCTCCCTCTTAAAAGCAGCTGTCGCAAAGTGTACAGCTAGAATTTAAGAGGGAGCTTTTATGCAGCCTTTACCACCCTATTCCAATCCAGGGGCCGTGGTGGTGGCCGCCGCCAATGCCTATGCCGATGCAATCGGAAAGTCACGGTCGCGGCGGCTGGCCTTTTCTCTGGCAATCTTCATAAACCAGCAGCGGTAGATTTTCATACCATCAGCCAGCTTGCGCGGATTGTCCTTATCAGTGATGATTTTATAACCATTGAAGTTCGTGTTGTCGCGCTCGTAGTCGCTGAGCATTTTCTGCATCTGCTCGAAGGTTACCTTGTTCTTCGTATAGAGGCGCAGCATCTCTGTTGGCGGCAGCGCGATAATGAGCTGCTTGCGCAGGGAGCGGTCAGACGCAAGGCCTTGATATACTTCTACCCTATCGTCCTTGATTTTTACATAGAGCAGGTCTTCGTCAGAAGCTGCCTGCAGGCGCTCGTTCATTTCGTTGACAGTAATCGTTTCCTTTGCCTTCAGCTCGTCGTCGGTGACGTCTACCTTGCTTTTGGCTGCGAAGGCTGTGAGGCTCAGGCAGCAAAGCAGGATGCAGGCTATGAGAAGGATAAATTTACGCATATAGTCCAGCTCCTTTCGATGTCTAAAAATTTCGTGAGAAAATACTTATATCTTGCCTAAGAATATGTTATCATATTACGAGAGAAAAGTTAAATGAAGTTTTTGGAGAAAAGACGAGGAGAATTATATGAAGAAAACAAATTTACTCTGGATAATTTTATGTAATATCTTGGGCGCTCTGCTTTTGGGCAGCTGGTTTGCCAGCTCCCCTGCCGCAGGCTATCATGGACCGTGGCTGATGCTGGATAAGGGGATTTTTTATTTTTTTAACAGGCTGCTTGTTGAAAGTCAGGCTTTTGCCGTATTCGTGGGCATTATAAATCTGCGTGTTTTCGACGTGATTGCCTTTGTAGCGATGCTGGCAATTTTTTACAGCTATTACCGTAAGAGCAATGTCGAGGGCAAGCGCTGGCTGTTCTGCATTGGTGTGGCAATGCTGGTGAGCGCAGTGGTTATCAAGCAGTGCGACCATTTCCTGTCGATTGACCGCGTGAGTGCGTCGGTATATTTTGATAAGCTGTATCATGATGTCAACTGGGTAAGCCAGCTCAGCGGCCTGCCTGCTAAGGACAGGTCTGCCAGCAGCTTTCCCGGTGACCATGGTATGATGCTGCTTATTTTTGCGGTATTTATGTGGCGCTATATTGGTATGGATGCTTTCCTTAAGGGTATGGCAGTTTTT
This sequence comes from uncultured Phascolarctobacterium sp., assembly GCA_900551335.1. GTDB lineage: Bacteria > Bacillota > Negativicutes > Acidaminococcales > Acidaminococcaceae > Phascolarctobacterium_A. Next base: position 421 of record URVO01000121.1, on the reverse strand, counting down.
GTGATTTTTTCTCTGCCGCGTATTATGGGCGGAGCGCATTGGTTTACCGATGTGTATGTTGGCTCTGTTTCCTTCGTGCTGCTCGTACTGAGCTGGATTTTGCTGACGCCGCTGGCGGATATGTTTATCAGCTGGCTGGAGCCGAAGGTGCCGCTGAGATTTTTTGTAAAGAAACGTGGATGATATGAGAAGGTCTTGCGCAAGCAGCGTGAGGCCTTCTTTTTTATTTATTGCTGTACTGGACTCAATATGTCCCACACTGGCCTTTTTTTATTTTTATTTTTCTTAACCTCTTCTTTTTTTGTAACATATGTGATAGAATTAACTTGTATTATTATAAGAAAATTTCAGCAAGGAAGTGACGGAATGGAATTTGTAAAATCTGCTGATGTAGTCGTTATTGGTGGCGGCATTGTAGGTA
>URVO01000120.1 GCA_900551335.1 uncultured Phascolarctobacterium sp. | reverse complement strand
CTATTACATCTCCTTCCGCATTATGAAGGCGGCGGAGGCATATTTCGATGCTGTTACCTGTCTAAGCGGTCCGCTTTCGTGCTACCGTAAGGATTTAGTTTTGGAAAACATGGACGCCTGGCTGAATCAGACGTTTTTAGGACAAAAGGCAACCTTTGGTGATGATCGCAGTATGACGAACTTTATTCTGCGTAAGCATCGCACGAGCTATCAGGATACTGCTATTTGCGCAACAATTGTACCGAATGATTATGAGGTGTTTCTGCGTCAGCAGATGCGCTGGAAGCGCTCCTGGTTACGCGAGTCGATTAATGCAGGCCGCTTTATGTGGAAGAAGGAGCCGTTTATGGCGCTGTTTTTCTACATGGGCGTGCTGGTGCCGATTGTGGCGCCGGCGATTGTGCTGTATAACCTTATTTATGTGCCGCTGGTGTATAGGGTTTTCCCTTATACCTTTATTTTGGGCATGATTCTTATGTCGCTGATGATGAGCCTGACGCAGAAGGCTTTGCGTAAGAGTACAACGTGGCTTTATGGTATCTGGTTCTGCCTGTATTATGAAGCAGTGCTGCTGTGGCAGATGCCGATTGCCTGGGTAACCTTCTGGAAAGCGAACTGGGGCACGCGTATGACGCAGGCCGATGTGGACGAGCTGAATAAGAAGAAGGGAAAGCAGAAGGCGAAGGAAGAGAAGAAACATAGTGGTGACGAAAATGCAGATAGGTGACGATAAATATACAAGCGCCAAAAACAAGAAAAAGGTTATCAAGGTCGTTTTGCAGGTCATCTGTCTGCTGGCGCTGGCGGTGGTGCTGGTGCTGGCCTTGTTCACCTTTAGAAAATATGTGCCGTTTCAGCAGCGCAGCGATGTACCGGTTTCTAATGACCGCGGCTTTGTGGCTCTGTCCTATTTTGGCGTGGCGCGGACAGGTACGTCGGATTTGATAGCGAATGACAGACTGGCGGAGCACTTGCGCGCATTGAAGCTCAATGGCTATGAGACGATTACGCAGCAGGATATCATTGATTATTATGCGAACAAGAGTATGCTGCCGGAGAAGGCGCTGTTCATAAGCTTTGAGGATGGCAGGCGTGATACAGCAATTTTTGCGCAAAAAATTCTGGAGGACTTGAATTATAAGGGGACGGCGATGACCTATCCGGAAAAATTTGAGCTGAAGGATAATAAATTTTTGATGCCGGAAGAGCTGCGCGACCTCGAAGGCAACGGCTTCTGGGAGATGGGCACGAATGGTTATCGCCTGGCGTTCATCAACTGCTATGACCGCTATAATAATTATTTGGGTGAGCTGACGCCGCTTAAGCATGCGATGGTAGCGCCATATATGGGCCGCAAATATAACCATTATCTGATGGATTATCTGCGCGACGAAAGCTTTTTCCCGAAGGAAAGCTATAACATGATGCAGGACCGCATCAGCTATGACTATGAGAAGCTGCGCGATATTTATAAGCAGGAGCTTGGCTATGTGCCTAAGGCTTATACGCTGATGCACTCGAATACAGGCTGGTTCGGCAACAATCCCGATGTCAGCGCTGTCAATGAAAAGTGGATTACTGAGCTGTTCGCTATGAACTTTAACCGCGAGGGCTATAGCTGGAATAATAAAAAAAGCAGCATCTATGACCTTACGCGTATGCAGCCGCAGCCCTACTGGTATACCAATCATCTGCTGATGCGTATTGCGCATGACCAGCCGCAGCCAATTAAGTTTGTGCAGGGCGATGCCGAGGAAGCAAAAAAATGGCTGAAGCTGGCCGGAGAAAGCGAGTTTAAAACAGAAAAAATTGTCCTGACGACGGAGCCGGATGGCAAGAGCCTGCTCTTTCTTAAGAACATGAATGCTGCAGCGGACGTGCATATCAAGGCTACGCTGACAGGCAATAAATATGGTGCGCAGACGATTTATATGCGCACGAACGAGAAGCTGAGCCGTGCGATTGCAGTTAAGCTTGTCGGCAACTATCTTTTTGTGCGTGAAAGCGGTAAGGAGCTGCTGAAGCTTGATTTAAACAAGTTTGACGGCAAAGCTCCTGTGTCGGTGGCTGAGGATAAGCGCGCTGCTGAGGCGGCAGAGCTAAAGGCCTTCGCCCGTTATGCGCCGACGAAGGCGCAGGGCGAAATTTATCTGCAGCGCATGCGTGAGCGCGAGGCGCAGGAGGCGGCGAGCGTGGAGGAGGGCGCACAGGAATATGTGCCTGACATCAATATCCGTGAGCTGGGCAAGCGCGATATTGAGATTTTCCTGCGCGGTCATGAGCTGCGCTTGAAGGTGGACGGCCGCAATGTGCTGGAAACGGTGCAGGTCAGCGACACGGCCAGCGGCAAGGTGGCGCTGGAGGCTGGCTTCATGCAGCAGCTTGGCTGGAGTCAGCGTAATCTGGCTGATGATGTGTATGACGGCGTATTCGAGAAGCTGATGATTTATGATTATCAGCGCGATTATCAGCCGCAGCCTTTGCTGGAGATAACAGTGCTGGGGCATAAGCTGTCGCTGCCGAATCCTTTCGACGATGGCGAGCCGGTGCTTTACGACAGCAGGCTGCACGGTCTAGAGGGAGTGCTGCATACTCTTGCTGAATATTGGGAGAAGCTGCTGCATTTCTTTATTCACTCATTCTGATATTATGAAAGCGAGCTTAATATGAATAAAAAAATTATTTTTGGCCTGCTGTGTCTCGTGGTGCTGAGCCTCAGCTCCTGTGCCAGCGCAGGCAAGCTGCAGGCACCGCCGATGGAGGCGGAGAAAAGCTCTTGGATTGTGTACTGGGATTGGGACAGAGGCGCTGGCGAAGCGCAGCAGCAGAAAAATGACGCTCTGGTAGCCTTTGCTGCCAGCTTTGATGAGCAGGGCAGACTTGCGCTGCCAGCAGAGCTGACGGCTGCACGTCTGGCAAAGCTGCCGCCGGAGCGCTCTTATCTGAGCTTTGTCAATGACCAGAAGCAGGGCAGCAAAACAGTCCTGAAGGATACGAAGCTGCTTAAAAAGCTTTTGACTAAAAAAGCTGCGCGTCAGCAGCATGTGGCGGATATTATCGCCTTAGGAAAAGCAAATAAGTTCTCAGGCGTAGAAATTGACTATGAAAATATCTGGCGCGATGCTGCGCTTATGAAAAGCTATGCAGAATTTGTCAGCGAGCTGCGCGATGAGTGCAGTGCGCAGGATTTGAAGCTGCGCGTGGTGCTTGAGCCGAGAACGCTGCGCTATGCCAAGCTGCTGCCGCAGGATGTGGAATATGTAGTGATGTTCTATAATCTGCATGGCGGACACAGCGGACCGGGACCGAAGGCCGACAGACGTTTTATCTGGCGCACGCTGAGCCAGGCAGCGAAGCTGCCGGGAACGCCGAACGTGGCCTTTGCTAACGGCGGCTTTGACTGGACTGCGCCGAAAAAAGCTAAGGGCATTACCTTGGCGCAGGCTGTGGCGCTGCAGAAGCAGTATCAGGCTGTAGCTGAGCGTGACGAAGGCAGCAGAGCGCTGCATTTTACCTATAAGAAGGGCGCGGAAGAGCATACTGTCTGGTATGCTGATGCCGAAACGCTTGCCTACTGGGAGAATTTGGCGCAGGCACTGGGCTTTAAACGCATCAGCGTCTGGCGTTTGGGCGGCAGCGAGGCTGCAAAATAAAAAATATATTGTATACATGAGCTGAAAGCAGTAGTCATTAGAGAAAAATGGCTGCTGCTTTTATTTATTGAGGGAAATGGGGCATATAAAGGCAAAAAACAGCTTGTGAAATGTATCCTTCTGAGTGGACATTTCGTGCTGAAGGACGCTTATGAAACACTTGGCTACGTGTAAAGAAAGAAGCGCATTAATTCAACGAAATTTAAGCCTAAAATTTTAAAAAAAGTTGAGAAAAAGTGTTGACATGATGTGTTTGAGATGTTACAATATACAAGTATCGCGGGTGACCTATGCGATAAAAAAGGAGGTAACAAGATGGCGCTTGAAGCTTTAAAACAAGCGGAGCAACGGACTGTCGGTGTCAAGCAGACAGAAAAGGCCGTCGTAAGACAAGCTGCCGCAATCGTCTACATCGCAAAAGATGCCGATGAGCGAGTTACCGCCAGACTGCAGGAGCTTTGTGAAGAGCACAACGTTCCGCTGGATTGTTCAGAAACGATGCTGAACATCGGCAGAGCTTGCAGCATTAACGTCAAGGCCGCCGCTGCTGCGGTACTTAAATCCTGATAAGGGTCTGACATAAGTCAGGTTTTTATAATCATTAAAATCTAATTGTTTGGAAAGGAGGTGCCGATATGCCTACAATTAACCAATTGGTTCGTAAAGGTAGAGAGGTTCTGAAAAGCAAATCTACTGCTCCGGCATTGAAAGAATGCCCGCAAAAACGTGGCGTGTGCACCCGTGTTTACACCACTACCCCGAAAAAACCTAACTCTGCACTTCGTAAAGTAGCTCGTGTACGTTTGACCAACGGCATTGAGGTTACTGCTTACATCCCAGGTATCGGCCATAATCTTCAGGAACATAGTGTTGTTCTGATCAGAGGCGGAAGAGTCAAGGACCTTCCTGGTGTGCGTTACCATATCATTCGTGGTGCTCTTGATAC
>URVO01000119.1 GCA_900551335.1 uncultured Phascolarctobacterium sp. | reverse complement strand
ATAGGGGTCGCCCACGGCCTCCACCATGCCCTTAATCGCGCCGTCGAACAGCTGGTGCGTCGTCACCTCGCCGTTATAATTGCGCTGCAGCAGGTTCATCGTGCGCAAAAAGCGCATCGGGTCAGCCGTGCTGCCCATTATTTTATGCAGCAGCACCAGCTCTGCGCCCAGCACAGCTGCAGCTGTCAGAAAAACAATAGTCAGACAGCAGGCTATTATCTTTAATATTTTTTTCTTTCTCATTACCTTAAGCCTCCGTCTTTAACTATCAGGGTAAATAATCAAGCGGCTCTGTCACCTCGCCATGCAGACGCACCTCGAAGTGGCAGTGCGGACCTGTCGAATAGCCTGTGCTGCCTGCATAGGCAACAACAGTGCCCTTCTGCACATACTGCCCCTCGCCCACCGCCAGCGAGCTGTTGTGAGCATACAGCGAAACAAGGCCGCCGCCATGGTCAATCATCACGCAGTTGCCATAGCCGCCCAGCCAGCCGCTATACACGACTGTACCGCTGTCAGCAGCATGAATCGGCGTGCCTGTATCGACAGCAATATCCATACCGCTGTGATACTTCGTCGTACCAAAAATCGGGTGTGTACGCCAGCCATAGTACGAGGTAATCGGACCTGTGCACGGCCACATGAAGCGTCCTGTGCCGCCCTGTCCTGCAGGAGCGCCGCCACCGCCGCTTTCCATATTCCGCAGCATGGCCGCAATGTTTTCCGAAATAGCCAGCAAGCGTTCATATTCCGCCTGACTGCTGGCCTCCTCCTCCTGCGCCTTATACAGAACCTGCGCACGCTCTTCGCGCAGCTTGTTGACCTTCGCCTGCTTAGCCGCCAGCTCGGCCTGCGTCGTCTTGATTTCCTTCATCTCCGCTGCCAGCTGCTGCTTGCGGCTGTTGATTTCGTCAGCATCCTTTTTGAGCTGGTCCAGCATCGCCAAATCGCTGCTGATAATCTTCTGCAGCAGATACATACGCGAGGAAAAATCACTGAAATCCTTGGCGCCCAAAAGCACATCAAGGTAATTTATCTGGCCGTTGATATAAATATCACGCAGACGCTTGCGGTATATGACCATGCGCTGGTCAACCTCCTGCTGCTTTTTATCAAGCTCGGCCTGATTCTTGTTGATTTTATCCTGCAAAACATTGCTCTTGGCCTGCAAGCCGTTGGCCTGTGCCTGCAGCTCACCAAGATTATCCATAATCTCCGCCAGCTGAGCATTGGCACTCTCCGCCTTGCGCCGTGCTTCCTCCTTGCGCGCCTGCATATCCGCCATCTGCTGCTTGACGTCGTTCAGCTCTGCCCGCTTATCATCAGCGGTATTGGCAAAGCCCAAGGCGCCGAACAGCGGCAGCAGAGCAATAATCCCTGCGGCAGCCAGCGCTGCTAATTTCTTCTTCATGCTCGCAGCCTCCATCAAACACGCAGGAATTTACGCAAAGAAATATAGCTTCCCAGCGCGCCGATACCTGTACCGGCCGCCAGCAGGAATAAGGTTACATAAACAAGCAGCGGCGAGGTCGGCAGCAGCGGCAGAAACGCCAGCGTAGCATGAATACGCTCCAGAATACCTGCGTAAATGCTGTTCAGGCATAACGACGCGATAACCGCACCAAAAAAGCCCAGCGTCATGCCCTCCAGCAGAAACGGCCAGCGGATAAACCAGTCGGTCGCGCCGACATATTTCATAATGACAACTTCCTTACGCCTTGCAAAAACCGTCAGGCGAATCGTATTGGAAATAATAAACAGTGTCGCCATCGCCAAAAAGATAACCAGAATAATACCGCCTACGCGCAGAATCTTCGTCAGCGAGAACAAATGCTCCACGACCTCCTGGCCGAACTTTGCTGTCTCCACCTTCGGCAGCTGGTCAATCGACGGTGTTATCGTCTTGATACGCTCCGGCGCATCCACCTGCACATCAAAGGAATTGGGGAACGGATTCTCCTTGCCCAGACTGCCTAAAAGCTGCTTCTGGTCGCCAAGGCGCTCCTTGAAGCGTGCCAAGGCCTGCTCCTTGTTAATCGGCGTAACCTTGACCACGCCCGGCATCTTTTTCAGCTTGTCCTCAACATTTTTTAAATCCTCAGGCGTTGCACTGTCCTGCATATATACAGACACCTGCACCTGGCTTTCCAGATACTGTGCCAGATTATTCGTATTCAGGAAAATCAAGAGAAACATGCCCAGCACAAGCAGCGAAACCGCCACCGTAGAAATCGAGGCAAAGCTCATGAACCCGTTACGACGGATAGATTTATAGGTTTCCTTGACAAAATATTCCTTCGTACTAAAGCTCATAGCCATATACCCCGCTCGCTTCGTCACGGACAATATTGCCGTGCTCAATTGCTACTACACGCTTGCCCATAGCATCAACAATTTCTTTATCATGCGTTGCCATGACAATCGTGGTGCCGCTGGCGTTGATTTCCTTGAAAATCTCCATAATATCCCAGCTTGTCTCCGGGTCCAGGTTGCCGGTCGGCTCGTCCGCGATAACCAGAATCGGATCATTGACGATGGCTCTGGCAATCGCAATACGCTGCTGCTCGCCGCCGCTCAGCTCATTAGGATAAGCGTTCGCACGGTGGCGCAGACCAACGAGGTCCAGCACATTGAGCACGCGGCGTTTAATCTTGCGGTGCGGCGTTTCGATAACCTGCATCGCAAAGGCAACGTTCTCATATACCGTGCGATCCGGCAGCAGACGATAATCCTGGAAGATAATCCCCAGCTGACGCCTCATATACGGAATCTCCTTAGGTGTCAGCGACAAAATATCTACACCATTAACAAAAATGCTGCCCGTAGTAGGCAAAACCTCCCGGAACAGCATTTTGATAAAGGTAGACTTACCAGCGCCGCTTGGTCCTACAACAAAGACGAATTCGCCTGGTTTAATATGTATGTCGACATCCTGCAAGGCTACGGAGCCTCCCGGGTAAACCTTGCTGACATTCTCCATTCTCAGCACTACCTTACATCTCCTCTCGACAACAATTCGAACGCCTCCTGGGCATTCAAAAGCGCCTTCGCCCGCAGCTTGTCGAGCATACCATGCGCACTGGTTTCCGGAGCCAGCGCCTTATGCGCCGCTGCCACCACCTGCGCTGCCTGCAGCTCTTCAACCTTACCGGCGTTTATACCATTAATATCCTTCACGAAGCCATCAATCTTCGGATCGTAGGAAACAGCCACAAAGGGCAGCTCCATAACAGCCGCAAAGATCAGCGCGTGAAGACGCATACCAATCAACAGATCAAAATTACCCATGAGCGACAAAAACTGCTCTGTATCACAGGCTGTCTCCAGCACAGTGCTCGACGCTGTCTGCCTCATGAAATGCTGCAGGCGTCTGCACGCTTCCACATCTACGGGATATTGCAGAGGCAGCAGCACGATATGGGCATTATATTCCTCGGCCAAAAGGTCAGCAGCCTTCGCCAGCTCCAGCAGATAGCTGTCGTCCTCATGCCATTTGCGGACAGAAATTGCTATCAGCATTTTGTCCTCAGGCACATGAAAAGCGTTTAAAAGGCCCTTGCCTAACTCCTCGCCCTCCTGCGGCAGCGTCAGCACAGAATCAGCTGTCAGCTGCACCTTCTGCGTCGGCACACCGAGGCGGCGCAGCTCATAGAGCGAATCCTGGTCGCGGACGGTAATCAGATCTGCATGGCTGCAAATCAATTTTGTCAGCTTACGCAGAAATCTGCTGTTAATCGGCCCAATGCCCTGGCCAAAGAGCATCACCTTTTTCTTCAGGATAACGCCCAGGGCCAGAATGGACAGATAGTACAGCAGACTGCGCATGCTCGTCACGTCCTGCAGCAGGCTGCCACCGCCGCTTATAAGCAGGTCGCAGCCATGCAGAGACTTAATAATTTCCAAAAAGTTAAAACGATGAATGGAGTTTACCTGGTGCTGAGCAGAAGTCATCTCAGGATCTCCTGAAATAACCGTCAGCTCCACAGATTTTTCTGTACTGCGCAAAGACTTTATGATCGCGGTCAGCATAGCTTCATCTCCGGCATTAGCAAATCCATAGTATCCGGAAATCACGATCTTACTCATTGCTCAAGGTATCTCCTTCTCAGCTTCAAAACAAAGGGCAGCAGTGCACCAATAACGAGCACGCCGACGACGCCGAACACAACGCCTACAGCATAGCCGTCAAGAGCACGCACAAAGCTCATTACTACCGGAGTACGCATATGGCAGAAGGTCTGCACCAGACTGCCCTGGCCAATAACTGCGGCGCAGGTCAGTGCAAACTGCCACCAGCGCGGTGCGCAGCGATAAACTGCCAGCACTGCCAGGAAGAACATCGGGTGACCGATCATGAACTCCTTCTCACGCGGGCGGGCATACATCAGCTGCTCCAGGAAGGCACGCATCTTCAGCTCAATCGCCGGTACAGGCACGCCGCCTGTATGACCGCTGCGGCCTACAAAGTAATAAGCGATAAACATCAGCACTAAAAGCACAACCACATGGCGGAAGGTCAGACCTGTATCCAGCAGTCCGTTCAGACGCTTCCACAAGGTCTGCAGCCCCTTGCCCACTACCTGCAGCAGGTCATAGCGCTTGATAAACAAAATCGCCGTGAAGATAACAGGCAGAATAAAGGTCAGCTTAACGCCGCGGTAAATATCAATCTCCA
>URVO01000118.1 GCA_900551335.1 uncultured Phascolarctobacterium sp. | reverse complement strand
TGAATGCTTATCTGCTGCCGCTTGATGAAAAAACTGGTATGTACTGGTTTTGCTGATATGAAAAGAACCACTTTTACAGGGTGGGGAGGACATAAGGTAAAAAAAGAAGCATAAAACTAGAATTTTACTCTAGTCTTATGCTTCTTTTTTACTTATCACGATAGTGGCTGCCACACTGAGCTATAATAATGTTGTTATTATCAATCTGGAAAACAATCCTGTTTTTATCATCAATACGAACGCTCCAAAACCCTGATAGATTGCCCTTTAATGGTTCAGGCTTGCCAGTACAGTTATAGCCATTGCGAGAGATATCTTTGAGAAGATTATTTATTTTTTTGAGCATTTTTTTATCTTGCTGCTGCCAATAAGTGTAATCTTCCCATGCATCATCATACCAGATTTTCGGCATTTATTTACTCCTCAATTAACTCATGCTCAGAAAGATTTTTACCTGCTTTGATGTCAGCGATTGCTTTTTCTAAGCGGTTTATGTTAGCGGGGCTATAAAAAGGATCGCCTTTAAGCTCAAAGGGAATGCGATTTTCTCGTGCAACAGCCTTTAAAAAAATGGTAATTGCCGTAGAGGTGCTGATGCCGATGGCCTTAAAGGTTTGTTCTGCGCTTTGCTTTACGTCATCATCAATTCTTAAACTAATTTGTGCCATAGTAACTACCTCCTTCGCTTTTATAATAGCATTTTTTACAGTAAAGTACAAGCAAAATGATGTGAGATAGCTGTGAAATATGTAGTTAATTGCTTTGATGTTATAATATTGGAATGCTATTGCGAGCGCAAAAAAATTATTTTTCCATCATGTTCATTTTTTCTCCCTGCCCTCGTGTATGAGGGCAGTTTTTTTATGCACAATTTGCATAGCGATGTATAAAATATTGCATAAATGTGGTATAATAAGAAGATAAAAATGGATAACTGTTTTTCTTTGATTGCATAAAAAGAAAATGAACAGGAGGTGCCTGTTATGGAAGAAAAAAAGCAGCTGAAGGACGCTTTGAAGGAAAAGGAGCAAGCGGCTGCACAGGAGAATACAGAAAATGAAAATCTCGACGAATATGGCGACATCCGCATTGCCGACGAGGTTATCTGTATCGTAGCAAGCTTGGCTGCGCAGGAGGTTCCCGGCGTGGTAAGCATGAGTGGCGGCCTGACGGATGGTATAAACCGCTTCTTGGGCAAGGAGAATGCATCGAAGGGCGTTCGCTTGAAGTTTGAGGGCAAGCTGGTCAACGCCAGCGTGTATATCAATGTAGAATATGGTGCCTGCATACCAGAGATTGCTCTGGAGGTACAGGAGAAGGTAAAGGATGCGATTGAAGCGATGACTGGCTATGAGGTGCAGTTCGTGGATGTCAATGTCGAGGGCGTAGCCAAGCGTCCGCAGACGGAGCTGGAAAAGGCTGCGTCGTCAGACGAGGATATGGCCGAGATTCTGCAGGCGCAGCAAAAGAGTGCTGAGGCGACGGAGGAGAATTCCTTCGAGCAGCAGCTGGCAAATCTGCGTGATGACGACGGCTTCAAGCTTCCGGACGAGGAAGAGATGGACGAAAAGCATAAGCGTTTTTTTGAGGAGGATTAAGCTATGGGTATAGCGGATAGAATAATTCTGACCTTGTATACAATTTTGATGGCAATTGCGTCTGTGCTGACGGTGCTGTGCAGCCTTGGCGTTTTTTCCGAGTCACGCATGAAGCTGTTTATCAGCCACATTTCGGGCAACTGGGTGTTTGCTGTGGGCGGCGTGATTATGCTGCTCGTGAGCGTACGCCTGCTGATTACCGGCTTGGGACTGACGGGCGTAAGCTCGCTGAAGCTCAGCGATACGAACAAGGGCAAGGTTCTCGTGGGCAAGGGCGCTCTGGAGGATTATATTGCTGTGCTGGCGCAGGAAATTTATGGTATCCATAATGTAAAGGTTATCGTAAAGCTGGAGGAGGAGTGCATCAACGTGCGCATCAATTCCTCTATTGAGCCCGGCATCAACATTCCTGAAACCTCTGAGGAAATCAAGACGAATGTACGCGAGAGCATCAAGAAGGTTACTGGTATCGAGGTCAAGGATATAGAACTGTTCTTCAAACAGATTAAGGCTAAGGAAGAATAGGAGGCAGAAGCTATGTGGAACGATATTATCAACGATATCTGGAATAATTATCGTGGTCGTCTGCTGTGTTCGGTTTTCGGACTGTTTATAGGCGCTGTTGTTTTATTGCTTGGTTTTTTTCAAGCTTTATTTTTAATGCTATGTATAGGATTAGGCTTTTTTATCGGCAACAAGCTGGATAAGAAAGAGGATTTGCTGGAGTGGCTGGACAGATTGCTGCCGCCCGGCTATCACCGTTGAACCTAAATAATATAATATAAGGAGAGTATAAAAATGATTCGTAGACTTGCAAGAGAGGTTGCTTTACAAGCTTTATTCCAAATAGATTTTACTGGTGTGGACGGCAAAACTGCTGTAGCTGCAGCGATGGCTGAGCATGAGGATATCAAGGTGCATCGCGTGAGCGAGGCTGATGCTGAGGAAATGACCAGACTTGGTGAAATCACGAAGCTTTCCGCTCTGCGTACCCGCGAAACTGCGGAGCAGAAGAAATTCAACTATGTCGAGGAATATGCGCTGCTGCTGGTAAACGGCGTGCTGGGCGCTAAGGATGCTGTTGATGGCGAGCTGGGACAGTTTGCAACGAACTGGTCTGTTGAGCGTATGCCGGCAACCGATAGAAACATTCTGCGTATCGCTGCCTTCGAGATTCTGCATGCAGAGCCGAGGGTTGCAGCGGGCATTGCTATCAATGAAGCTGTAGAAATTGCCAAAAGCTATGGCACGGACGAATCTCCGCGCTTTGTTAATGGCATTTTAGGTAAGCTGGTTAGAAAATGAGCCAGCAGATTTATCTTGGTATAGATACGAGCTGCTATACGACCTCGGTGGCGGCGGTAGGTGAGGACGGCTCTCTTTTGGGCGAAGCACGCCAGATTCTCAGCGTGAAGCCAGGACGCTGCGGCCTGCAGCAGTCGGAGATGGTCTTTCAGCATACGCGCAACCTGCCGCGTCTAGTCGAAGAGGTGCTCGTAGGCAAGGATTACAAGCTGGCAGCGATTGGCGTCAGCGGTTTTCCGCGTCCGCTGGAAAACTCCTATATGCCCGCTTTTCTCGCAGGCATGAGTGTGGCTCGCAGCTTGGCAGCTATTACCGGCGCTAAGCTGGAGGTTATTTCGCATCAGGAGAACCATATGGAGGCTGGCCTGTGGTCGGCACAAGGTCCTTGGGTGGAACGCTTTCTGATGCTGCACGCCAGCGGCGGCACGACGGACCTTCTACTTTGCGAAAGGCAGGAGAATGGACGTTATCAGCTGACGCAGGTTGGCGGCAGTATGGATTTGCACGCCGGACAGTTTGTCGACCGCGTAGGCGTGGCGCTGGGACTGCAATTCCCGACCGGACCTGCTTTGGAAAGGCTGGCTGAAACAGCGGCGGCGCCTGTTGAGCTGCCTGTGTCTGTGCGTAAGCTGGACGTAAGCCTTTCCGGACCGGCGACAGCGGCCTTGCGTAAGCTGGAGGCTGGGGCTGAGCCTGCGGCCTTAGCTTTAGGCGTGGAATATACGCTGGGCGAAACCTTCGCTCGTATGCTGCGCAATGGTGCGGCGGCGTATAAGGTACATGACGTGCTGCTCGTCGGCGGCGTAGGCTCGAATAAGTTTATCCGTCAGCATGTGCAGGAAAAATTGGCTAAGCGCCATGTGCGCCTGTGGGTGCCGGAGGGACGCTTTAGCTGTGATAATGCTTCAGGCTGTGCAGCCTTGGCATGGAGATTAAATAAGAAGAAAAATGACTGAAAATATTTATTCTGTTAGTCAAGTAAATAATTTCATCAAAGAGCTTATAGATGATGACCCTGTCCTGCGTAATATTCAGGTCGTAGGCGAGATTTCCAACTTCAAGCGTTATCCGTCAGGTCATTGCTATTTTACGCTCAAGGATGCAGGCGGCGCTATGAAGTGCGTGATGTTCAAGAGCCGTGCTTTTGGTCTGCGCTTTGAGCCGAAGAATGGCGAGACGGTCATCGCTGTAGGCCGCATTGCTGTGTATGAGCGTGACGGCGTGTACCAGCTTTATACGGATATGCTGCTGCAGCAGGGCAAGGGCGATTTGATGCAGGCCTATGAGCAGCTGAAGCGTAAGCTGGAGCAGGCCGGTCTTTTTGCTGCGGAGCGTAAGCAGGCGCTGCCTGTGAACCCGCGCACTATCGGCATCGTGACTTCGTCTGCGGGGGCGGCTGTGCGTGACATCATTACAGTGTCGCGCAGACGCAATAACGGAATTAAGCTTTTGCTTTATCCCGTGAAGGTGCAGGGCGAGGGCTCTGCGCAGGAGGTGGCGCAGGCCATCAGGTTTTTCAATAAGCATAAGCTTGCCGACGTACTCATTGTAGGCCGCGGCGGCGGTTCAATGGAGGATTTGTGGGCGTTCAACGAGGAGGTCGCAGTACGTGCTGTGGCAGCTTCGAAGATACCTGTTATCAGCGCTGTCGGTCATGAAACAGATTTTACGCTGTGTGATTTTGCTGCGGACGCGCGTGCGGCGACACCGTCGCAGGCTGCGGAGATGGCCGTTGCTGACGTAGAAGGCTATAAGCAGCGCGTGAGCTTCTTGCTGCAGCGCTGCACGAGCTTGATGCAAT